>JAZFQW010000449.1:0-10543 GCA_036445335.1 Alphaproteobacteria bacterium
CCGTAGCGCGGATACGCTTTTCGGCCTTCACCTGGCGGCTCGTACCGCCCGGACGCGACGTAGACCGTGGCCACGGTCTGCGTCGCGCCCGGGCGGCCCGCCCGCTGCGTCGAACGCCTCGACCGTAGCGCGGATACGCTTTTCGGCCTTCACCTGGCGGCTCGTACCGCCCGGACGCGACGCAGACCGTGACCAGTGTTAGAGATGAGGGTTAATGGGTCGCTACCATTATTTAAGCAGTTTGCCCCGATCATGCCGGCCGTTTGCATCGCACGAGCCGAAGTGTGGGAGGCATCGCGGCCGTGAAGGCAAAACTCACTGGATATCTGGCGTGTCTGCTGTTGATCGGCGCCTGCCAGGCCAATCCTGGCCAGGCCACCGTGCCGGTCGAGGAGCCGACCGCGCCGGACTTCGCCGTCTGGTTGGCCGAGTTCCGTGCCGAGGCGGCGCGCCGCGGCATTTCGCCGGCGACCCTGGACGCCGCGTTGACCGCCGTGATGCTCGACGACGAGGTGATCGCCAGGGACCGGCACCAGCCCGAACTGACTAGGCCGATCTGGGACTATCTGGAGGCGGCGGTGTCGGACTTTCGCATCGCGCGCGGCCGTACGATGCTGGTGCGGCACGCAGACGTGCTTCGCCGGGTGGATCGGCGGTATGGCGTGCCGCCCGAATTGATCGTCGCCATCTGGGGCGTGGAAACTGATTTCGGCCATTTCCTGGGCGGTTTCGACACCGTCGGGTCGCTCGCCACACTGGCGTATGACAGCCGGCGCAGCAGCTATGCCCGCCGCGAGCTGTTCGCCGCATTGCAGATCCTCGACAACGGCGACGCCGCGCCGGGCGAATTGACCGGGTCATGGGCGGGGGCGATGGGCCACACCCAGTTCGTCCCCACGACGTTTCTGAACTGGGCGGTCGATTTCGACGGCGACGGCCGTCGCAACATCTGGACCAGCCGGACCGACGCCCTCGCGTCGACGGCCAATTATCTGACGGCGTACGGCTGGCGCCGCGGCCGGACCTGGGGCGAGGAGGTACGCCTGCCGGCGACGTTCGACTGGCACCTGGCCGAGCTGAATGTGAGCCGGTCGGCGGCCGGTCGGCCCTTGAGCGAGTGGCGTGCGCTGGGAGTGCTGCGGATCGACGGCGGCGCGCTGGCCCGCTCCGCCGACACGGCGTCGCTGTTGCTTCCGGCCGGCCATGACGGGCCCGCCTTTCTGGTCAACGCCAATTTCCGCGCGATTCTCGCCTACAACAACTCGACCAGCTATGCCCTGGCGGTGGCCCTCCTGTCGGATCGGCTGGCAAGGCGGACACCGGTGGTGGCCGGCTGGCCGGCCAGCGAGCCGCCACTGAGTCGCGCGGAAAAGCTGGAGCTGCAGCGTCTGCTGACCGACCGCGGCTACGAGCTGGGCCAGATCGACGGCATCGTCGGGCCGTTCACGCGGGCATCGGTCCGGCGGTTCCAGCAGGAGGTCGGACGCCCGGCGGACGGATTTCCGACATACGCCCTGTTGCAGCAACTGCGCCAGATGAGCGCTGTCGTCGCGCCCGAGGCGATCCCCGCGGCCGTTCCGACCGGCGCCGCGCCGCGCGGTCATACCGGCACCTCGATGCTGGCGCGGTAGGCGGAAGAGTCGGCGCAGACTCCCCACGCCATGCGCGGACAGGGGCTCCCACGAGAGCCCGGGTCGCTGGCTTTGCCGAGCCAATGCCAGGCTGCAGGGCGCGCTCATCCCTCGGCCCGCTCATCGGAGTCCGGAGCCCAGCCGGAACACCTCGATGTCTTCGTGGCGGCCACGGACGGCGAAGCGGCCGCACGACGCCGGGGCGAAGGCCGTGCCCAGTTCCCCGGCGGTGGCGCCGCTGATCAGGATCGACACCTCGGCGGCCGCGTCCAGCTCCTTGCCGAGCTGTTCCAGCCGGTTGCCGATGTTCACGGCGTCGCCGACGATGGTGTAGTTCATCCGGCCCGGCGCGCCGATATTGCCGACGACCATGGCGCCGGAGTGGATGCCGATGCGCAGGCGCACCGGCGGTTCGCCGGCGGCGCGGCGCTGGCCGTTGTCCCGGCGGATCGCCTCGGCGATCGCCAGTGCGGCGCGGCACGCCCGATCCGCATGGTCGTTCTGACGATCCGGCGCACCCCAAAACGCCATCACCGCGTCGCCGATGAACTTGTCGATCGTACCGCCCTCGGCCTCGATGCAGGACGCCAGCAGGGCGAAGTGCGCATTCAGGAACGCGGCGGTCTCGGCCGCCGGCATCCCTTCTGACTCCGACGTGAACCCGGCGATGTCGGTGAACATCACCGTCAGCTCGCGCTCGACCGAGTGGACGCCTTCGTCGATCTGCATGGCGACCAGCCGCTTGACCAGGCTGCGCGGGACATAGGTCTCGAACCAACGCAGCCCCGCCAGCATGGTATTAAAGGCGCGTGCCTGATCGTCCAGCTCGGTGAAAACGCTGCCCGGCAGCGCCGATACCTTGCCGAACTCCAACTGGCCGATGCGCGACGCCTGCTCGGCGAGCCGGATGATCGGCCGGGCGATCCGCCGCCCCATATACACCCCCGCCAGAATCGCGATAAGCCCGACGGCAAGCCCGACGAAGCCCGAGAGGGCGAGGCGGCGCAGCTCCTCGTTGACGTCGGTCACCGGGAAATGCACCCCGAGGATCAGCGGGACCGGTCCGAATCCGTCGATCTCGCGGTACACCATGATCTGTTCCTTGCCGGCCAGATCGACATAGACGGCATCGATCGTGTCGGTTCCCACCTTGGCCGGCTCACCCTGCAGCCACAGCGCCGCCAGCACCGGGTCGCCGGTCTGGAACAGGTCGGGCAGCGGTTCTTCGTGAGACAGCCCCGGAAAGCCCTCGGCGAGGTTCGGATGGGCGAGCACCCGGTCGCGGCCGTACAGGATGAACGGCACCGCGCCGTCGATCCCCTCCTCCATGTCGGTCAGGAACCGCGAGAGCTCCCGCACCGACACGCTAGCCGCCAGCATGTCGACGGCGTCGCCGCCGCCGACCGCCTGACGCAGGTTCATCACCGCGGTGTTTGGCCGGTCGAGATAGATCACCTCACCCCAGAACGGCCCGGTTTGGCCGACCAGCGACGTGGCGATTTCGTGCCGCACCCCGGGGTCGGCGATCCGCTCGCTGACGGAGACGATCGGGCCCTGCGGGGAGCGGGCGACGCCGGCGACGCGGAAATCCCGATCGACGTAGGTCAGGCCCATGATCTGGGGCGCGGCCGCCATCGCGCCGGTCATCGTCAGCGCCATGGCATTGCGGTCGCTCGGATCGACCCGTCCGCCCTCGATCAGCCGGGTGACGAACGACACCTGGTCGACCGCCGGCTGCAGATGGCTGCGCAGCTGGCTTTCCGCAAGTGTGACGGTCAGCTCCGCCTTGTCGGACAACAGGCCGAATGTGTTGCGCAGATTTGCCGCCACGCTGAGCGCCAGCACGACCGCCACGGCGGCGAACACCAGCAGGCCGATGCCGACGGCAAGGGTGACCGAGATCGAGATGCGGCGGCCGGCGGCCGCGCCGTCGCGCCGGCCGAACGGGGCCGGCGCGGCAATGCCGTCTGGCGAGGTCATGGTTGGGCTCGATCGGGCCGGGGACGGGGCGGCGTCAGCCGGCCGGCCGCGCCAGCATCCGCCCCAACGGCCGGCCGCCGAACAGATGGACGTGCAGATGCGGCACCTCCTGGCCGCCATTGTCGCCGCAATTGGCGAGCAGGCGATAGCCGCCCTCGGCGACTCCCAGGCGGCGCGCCAGGGTGCCGACCGCGCGGAACAGCGCGGCGACCTCGGCATCGCTCGCCTTGTCGGTGAAATCGTCCATCGATTCGTACCCGCCCTTCGGGATGACCAGCACGTGGACCGGCGCCAGCGGATTGATGTCGCGCAAGGCGAGGACGTGGTCGTCTTCGTAGACCTTGTCGCACGGTATCTCGCCGCGCAGGATTTTGGCGAAGATGTTGTCAGGATCGTAAGCCATCTGTGCCCCTTTCGGCGGTGCCCCTATTCCTTCTTGTGCGCCTTCTTGTCGTCTATGCCGCCGCGTCCGAATCGGTCCTCCAGCACGCCCCAGACCTCCGACGGCTCGACGCCGGCGTCGGCCCACAGCACCAGCAGGTGATACAGCAGGTCGGCGCTTTCGTCGGTCAGCGCCTCGCGATCGCCCTTGACCGCCTCGATCAGCGTCTCGACCGCCTCCTCGCCCAGCTTTTGCGCGATCTTGGCCGTTCCGCGGCCGAACAGCTTCGCGGTATAGCTGGCCTCCGGGTCGGCGTCCCGGCGCGAGGCGATCACCGCGAACAGCCGGTCCAACACTGCCGCCTTCGTCTTCGGTCCACCCATCACGGAGGGCGCACGGCGATCCCGGCGCCGGCCATGTGACGCTTCGCCTCGGCGACCGAATAGGTGCCGAAATGAAAGATCGACGCCGCCAGGACCGCCGTGGCGTGGCCGTCACGGATGCCTGCGACCAGATGGTCGAGGGTGCCCACGCCGCCCGAGGCGATTACCGGCACCGGCACCGCGTCGGCGACGGACCGGGTCAGTGCGATATCGAACCCCTCCTTGGTGCCGTCCCGATCCATCGACGTCAGCAGTATCTCGCCCGCGCCCAGCACCGCCATGCGCTTGCACCAGCCGACCGCGTCGACGCCGGTGGCCCTGCGGCCGCCATGAGTGAAGACCTCCCAGGCGGTGGCGCCGTCGGCGACCCGCTTGGCATCGACGGCGACGGTGATGCACTGGCTGCCGAACTTTTCCGCCGCCTCGCGCACGAAGTCGGGACGGTCGACCGCCGCGGTGTTGATCGACACCTTGTCGGCGCCGGCCAGCAGCAACTGGCGGATGTCCTCCAGCGTGCGAACGCCGCCGCCGACGGTCAGCGGAATGAACACCTGCTCGGCGGTCCGTCCGACCGCGTCGTAGAGGATGGCGCGGTCGTCGCTGGACGCGGTGATGTCCAGAAAGCACAACTCGTCGGCGCCGGCCGCGTCGTACACGCGCGCCTGTTCGACCGGATCGCCGGCATCCACCAGGTCGACAAAGTTGACGCCCTTGACGACGCGCCCGTCTTTGACGTCCAGGCAAGGTATGACCCGCATCTTCAACATCACGTGTCCGCTTCGCCGAGCAGCCCGAGTGCCGCCTTGGGATCGATTCGGCCATCATACAACGCCCGGCCGCAAATCACCCCGTCGACGCCGGATCGCCGCACCGCGGCCAGCGCCCGCAAGTCGTCCATCGACGCCACGCCACCCGACGCGATCACAGGCGTGGTCAGGGCGTCGGCCAGTTCGGCGGTCGACGCGACGTTCGGTCCCTCCATCGCCCCGTCGCGGTCGATGTCGGTGAAGATGATCGCGGCGACGCCGCTGTCCTCGAACCTCAGCGCCAGGTCGAGCGCCGTGACCGTGCTCGTGTCGGCCCAGCCATCGACCGCCACGAAGCCATCGCGCGCGTCGATGCCGACGGCGACCCGCCCGGGATGGCGCCGGCACGCCCGCTTCACCAGGTCCGGGGCGCGCAACGCCGCGGTGCCCAGCACCACTCGGCGGACGCCGCGGTCGAGCCAGTGGTCGACCGTCGGAAGGTCGCGGATGCCGCCGCCGAGCTGGATCGGCAGGTCTGTGGCGGCGAGTATCGCGTCGACCGCGCCGGTGTTGACCGGCTTGCCGGCGAACGCGCCGTTCAGGTCGACGACGTGGATCCAGCGAAACCCCTGCCGAGCGAAGCTGCGCGCCTGGTCCGCCGGGTCATCGTTGAACACCGTGGACTGGCCCATGTCGCCGCGTACCAGGCGGACGCACCGGCCGTCCTTCAGATCGATGGCGGGATACAGGATCACGGCGAGGATCAGTCGGCCCCGGCGGGCTCTTTGCCGTCCAGCACCTTGCAAAAATAAAAGCCCGCGATGGTCCGCCCGCCGACCCGCGCGTAGACCGGATTGGTTCCCCATTGCTGGTAGGCCAGCGCGCGGTAAAGCCGGATCGCCGCCAGCTGGGTCTCGCGGACGTCGAGCTGCAGCACCTCGATGCCGTCCTGGCGGGCCTCGGCCTCGACCGCCTCGATCAGCGTCCGCGCCAGGCCGTGGCCGCGCGCCCAGGGGGCGACGAACGACGTCGTCAGCGACGCAGCGAAGCTCTGCGCCTCGTTGTTGGGCGGCGGCCGGACCAGCTGGGCCGAGCCGACGATCACCCCGTCCAGCCGGGCGACGAACAGCGAGCGGCCGGGCACCGTCACGACGCCGCGCCAATAGCGCTCCATGACGTCGCGGTCGGGCGGCACGACCCAGCCGAAGCCGCCGCCGTCCTTGATCGCCAGATCGGCGGCGTCGCACAGGTCGTAGAGGTCCGCGCCGCGGAACTGGGAGAGCCGTTCGACCGATGTCACGGGTGGCCGGGCGATGTCTATCATGGTCACCAATCCAGGAAGTTCGCGATCAGGCGAAGTCCCGTCGCCTGGCTTTTCTCGGGGTGGAACTGGGTGCCGACAATGTTGTCGCGGCCGACGATGGCCGGCAGCGGTCCGCCATAATCGACCGTCGCCAGGATATGCGCTGGGTCGGACGGCACCATTCGGTAGGAGTGCACGAAATAGGCGTGGCCGTCGGTGTCGCGACCCGCGATGCCGGCCAGCACCGGGTGGTCGGCGGCCAGCAGCGCCAGGTCGTTCCACCCCATGTGGGGGATCTTGAGCCGCGGATCGGCCGGCTCCAGCGCAACGACGTCGCCGGCGATCCAGCCGAACCCGCGGTGCTCGCCATGCTCGTGCCCGACTTCGGCCATCAGCTGCATGCCGACACAGATGCCGAGGAACGGCCGGCCGGCGACCGTCACCACCTCTTCCAGCGCCACCATCATGCCGGGGACGGCGGCAAGGCCGGACCGGCAGTCGCCGAACGCGCCGACCCCCGGCAACACCACCCGGTCGGCGCGCCTCACCGTTTCCGGGTCGCTGGTGACGACGATCGAGATCGACGTCGCGGACTCGCGCGCCGCGCGCTCGAACGCCTTCGCGGCGGAGCGCAGGTTACCGGAGCCGTAATCGACGATCGCGACGGTCGAGGTCGAGGGCATGGGCGGTCGGGCGAAATTGCAAATGCAAACGGGTAAGAAATGACGTCGCCGGCGGGTCGCCGGCTAGGAGCCTGTCCGAGTAATGCTTATGGTCCGCACCGCGTTTTCAAGGGCTTGGGCTAGGATGGCGTCGCATGGCGATGCTGGACGCATTGCGAGCGGCGCCAGACGACGTCCCAGGCCCTTGATAACGCGGTGCGGACCATAAGCATTACTCGGACAGGCTCCTAGGGCGCGTCGCCCAGCGTTCCCTTGGTCGACGGCACCGCCCCGGCTTGGCGCGGGTCGATCGCCACCGCGTGGCGCAACGCCCGCGCCAGCGCCTTGTAGCAGCTCTCGATGATATGGTGATTATTGACGCCGTACAGAGTCTCGACGTGCACCGTCATCCCGGCCGCCTGGGCGAACGCCTGGAACCATTCGCGAAACAGCTCGGTGTCCATGTCGCCGAGCTTGTCGCGGCTGAAGGCGACCCGCCAGACCAGATACGGCCGCCCGGAGATATCGACGGCGACGCGGCTCAGGGTCTCGTCCATCGGGATCGTCGCCGCGCCGAAGCGGGCGATGCCGGCGCGGTCGCCGAGCGCCTTCGCGACCGCCTGGCCGAGCACGATGCCGCTGTCCTCGGTGGTGTGGTGGCCGTCGATATGCAGGTCGCCCTCGGCCTTCACCGTGATGTCGATCAGGCTGTGACGGGCCAGCTGCTCAAGCATATGGTCCAGGAAGCCGATCCCGGTGGCGATGTCGTGGGCGCCGCTGCCGTCGAGCGCGACCGTGGCGCTGATTCGGGTTTCCTTGGTGGCGCGGTCGACGTCGGCACGCCGCGCCGCGCGAATCTGGTTGGTGTCCATGGGGCGGGTTTTATCAGGAAGCCCGGCCGCTCGCCAGCGGCCAGCGTACATTTCTCACTCCGGCCGGACGCCGCCGCCGGGCTTGATCCGTATCGGCGCGCGCCCAACATACCGGACTCGAATCAATTCGACGGCATGGCGGGGCACCGCCCCCAGCAGATCAAGGCATCCATGAGCACGACCGAACCGATCCATTGGCGAGGCACGACCGTCCTGGCGGTGCGCAAGGCCAACGATGTGGTGATCGCCGGCGACGGCCAGGTGACCGCCGGCAATACCGTGATGAAGGGCACCGCGCGCAAGGTGCGCCGGCTGGCCGGTGGCAAGGTGCTGGCGGGCTTTGCCGGCGCCACCGCGGACGCCTTCGCGCTGTTCGAGCGGCTGGAGGCAAAACTTGAACAGCATCCCGGCCAGTTGTCGCGGGCCTGCGTGGAGCTGGCGAAGGACTGGCGCACCGATCGCTATCTGCGCCGGCTGGAGGCGATGATGGCGGTCGCCGACAAGGACGTCTCGCTGTTGCTGAGCGGCACCGGCGACGTGCTGGAGCCCGACGACGGGATCATCGCCATCGGTTCGGGCGGGCCGATGGCGCTGGCCGCCGCCCGCGCGCTGTTCGACCAGGACGGCCTGACCGCCGAGGACGTCGCGCGCCGGGCGCTGGATATCACCGCCGACATCTGCATCTACACAAATCATAATATCGTGGTCGAAAGCCTGACCGGGGAATAGCCGTTCGATGACATCCTTCAGCCCGCGCGAGATCGTCTCCGAACTGGACCGCGACATCGTCGGCCAGAATGATGCCAAGCGCGCCGTTGCGATCGCACTGCGGAACCGCTGGCGGCGGCAGCAGCTGCCCGAGGACATGCGCGAAGAGGTCGTGCCGAAGAACATCCTGATGATCGGCCCGACCGGCGTCGGCAAGACCGAGATCGCCCGCCGCTTGGCCAAGCTGGCCGAGGCGCCGTTCCTCAAGGTCGAGGCGACCAAGTTCACCGAGGTCGGCTATGTCGGCCGCGACGTCGAGCAGATCGTCCGCGACCTGGTCGAGATCGCCATCACCATGACCCGCGACCGGCTGCGCAAGCAGGTCCAGGTCAAGGCCGAGCTGCGCGCCGAGGAGCGGGTGATCGATGCCCTGGTCGGCGAAAAGGCGACCGCCGAGACGCGCCAGAAATTCCGCAAGATGCTGCGCGAGGGCGAGCTGAGCGACAAGGAAATAGAGGTCCAGGTCCAGGACAGCGGCGCCGGCCAGCTGCCGACATTCGACATCCCCGGCATGCCGGGCGCGCAGCCAATAGGACTGTGCGAAAAAGGTTCACGTTTCCAAAACTCCTTTCCTTATCTTATCCTTGTCGGCACATCATCAGGAAAGTTTGATCAAAATTATGGAAATTCGTCTCCTAATTCTGTTCTATGAGCCGAGCTGAGCACTGACATAGTCATACACGCTCAGCAGGGCCGCATCTAAATGTTCTGGTTGGTTGCCGCCAGCTTGTGCCATATCTGGCCGTCCTCCGCCAGACCCCCCGACCATTTTGGCAACATATTGGGCCACTTTTCCTGCAGGCAACCGAGTTGTATGCTCCTTGCCCACTATCACTAATAGCGACACTTTGTCTTCTTTAACTGAACCCAACACTAGCAACCCCGAAGCCACTTTTTTCCGCAATTTATCCGAATATGTACGAAGTTCCTGCATATTCAGCCCGTCTATCCGCTGAACAAGAATAGGAACACCGCCTATGTCTCGAATGGAAACTTCCTGCGCAGCTCCCTGGTGATCCAAGGCCTTTTGTTTGGTACGCTCTAACTCCCGTTCGGTTTCCCGTAATGTGGTCAAAAGTTTTTTGGTTTTGTCCACAATATCATTGGGACTGGTTTTTAACAAACCCGCCAAATCCCTCCACTCGGCTTCCCGTTGTTGCACATAGTTCAGGGCTCCATCCCCGGTTAACGCCTCGAGGCGCCGCACACCAGCCGCAATGCCTCCTTCGGAAATAATGCGAAAGAAGCCCACATCCCCCGTCCGTCGACAATGCGTTCCTCCACATAATTCCTTACTAAAGGCCCCCATTTCCACCACTCGAACCTGTTCGCCATATTTATCCCCGAAGAAAGCCAACGCCCCTCGCTCCAGGGCATCCTGGATACCCAATTCTTCGGTGTGAACAGGCACATTGTTTCGGATTTGTTCATTCACAACATCTTCAATTTCTTCCATATTACGTGACGTCAGCCCTTTAAAATGAGAAAAATCAAACCGTAATCGATTCGGCGCAACCAAGGACCCATATTGCTTCACATGGGGCCCAAGAATGTCCCGCAAGGCTGCATGCAACAGGTGGGTTGCCGTATGATTTCGAGCAGTTTGGTATCTGAGAGCCTCATTCACCTTGGCCACAAGATGATCCCCAAGATTAACTGATCCTTCCAGTACGTGCCCTTTATGTAGAAACCATCCCTTGCCTAGCTTGATGGTATCCTGAACCACTATTCTTGCCGAAGGGCCCACCAAAGTCCCATGATCTCCCACTTGTCCACCGCCTTCAGGGTAAAAGGGCGTCGTATCCAGGAGAAACTC
>JAZFQW010000450.1:0-5621 GCA_036445335.1 Alphaproteobacteria bacterium
CAGATGTGGGTGCCGTAGGGAAAGGTGCGCTTGTCGCCGTCGAAGCACGCCTCTCCGACGCAGCCGGGCACGCCCGGCTGGGCGGCGTCGGCCAGGTCGAACAACCCGACGGTCCGGTCGGTGCCGACGACGCGGAAGGTGCCGGCCTCGTATGCGATGTCGGCCACCGCTGCCTCCATCCGCTCGGCCGCCAGTGCCCCCGCCCGCTCGAGCATCGCATCGGCCGCCCGCAGCACGACGCGGGCGCCGATCGACATCGATGACGATCCGCCGGTGCCGCCGCCCGCGGCGAGCGCCGTGCTGTCGCCCTGGACGACCCGGACCCGCTCGAGCGGCAGGCCCAGGCGCTCGGCGACCAGCTGGGCGAAGGCGGTTCGGTGGCCCTGGCCGGCGGATTGGGTGCCGCAGATCACCAACACCGTGCGGTCCGGCCGGGCGGCGACGCGGCAGGTGTCGGTGTCGCCGCCGCCAGTGGCATGGAGATAGCAGGCCAGCCCGATGCCGCGCCGCAGACCGCGGCGGGCGCTCGCCGCCCGCCGGGTGGGGAAGCCGGCCCAGTCGGCGGCCTTAAGCGCCCGGTCCATGGCGGCGGGGAAATCGCCGGCGTCGTAGGTCAGGCCGGCCGCCGATCGGTAGGGCATGGTGTCGGCGGGAACCAGGTTGCGCCGACGCAGCTCGATCCGGTCGCGACGCGAGTCCCGCGCCGCCTTGTCGATCAGCCGCTCCAGCAGATAGACCGCCTCGGGTACGCCGGCACCTCGATAGGCGTCGACCGGGGCGACATTGGTGAAGACCCCGCGCACCCGGGCGTGGATCGCCGGAATACAGTAGCTGTGGCCCAGCAGCTGGGTATGGCCGCTTGTCACGGTGACTGGGCTGGTGGCCGACAGATACGCCCCCAGATTGGCCAGGGTATCGACCCTGAGCGCCATGAACCGCCCGTCGCCGTCCAGTGCCAGCGCGACCTCGCTGACATGATCGCGGCCATGATTGTCGGACAGGAAAGATTCGCCGCGCTCGGCGGTCCATTTCACCGGCCGGCCCAGCGCCTTGGCGGCGAACAGGACCAGCGCCTGCTCCGGATACGCCATGATCTTCATGCCGAAGCTGCCGCCGACCTCGTCGGTGACGACCCGCAGCCGGTCCGGCGGGATCGAGAGAACCCGTTCCGCCAGCGCCCGCCGCACCGCGAAGACGCCCTGGGTCGGCGTATAGAGCGTGTAGCGGCCGGAGTCGGCGTCATACCGGCCGAGCGCGCCGCGCGGTTCGATCGGGCAGATGGCGATCCGGTTGTTGACCACGCGCATGCGGCAGACTTGCGCGGCGGCCTGGAAAGCCGCCGCGACCGCGTCGGCGTCGCCCATTTCCCAATCGAACGCGACATTGCCGGTTGCCAGCGGCCAGACCCGAGGCGCCTCCGGCGACACCGCGCTGGCGACGTCGGTGACCGACGGCTGGTCCTGGTACGCCACATCGATCATTTCCACCGCGTCGCGCGCCAAATCGGCGGTTTCGGCGACGACCATTGCCACGCCGTCGCCGACATGCCTGACCGCGTCGAGCGCAAGGGCGGGCCGCGGCGGCGCGATCATCGCCGCGCCGTCGGTGCTGTCGACCGTGACCATGCACGGGATCGGTCCCAGCCGCGCCGCTGCCAGATCCTGACCAGTGAACACGCCCAGGACCCCTGGCGCCGCCTGTGCCTGCGTCGTGTCGACCGATATGATCCGCGCGTGCGCGACCGTGGAACGAAGGATCACCGCGCAGACCTGGTCGGGCAGGTTTCGGTCGTCGACGAACCGGCCACGCCCGGTCAACAACTCGGCGTCTTCCAGGCGCGGCAGCGACCGTCCGGCGCCAATGGGCGTCGTCGTCGGCATCGGTATTTGGCCCTTGGTGCGATCTTCGAGGGCGATCCTTACCACGGCCCCGCCGCTGCGGGCATCGCGTTGGTCGGTATCATCGCGCGATCTATCCGGTTGACACCGGGAATTTTCGGAGTCCGATCAAGCGGTTATGCTGAACTTAGCCTAACCCTTTGACTCTACGGAATTTTTGGTTGACCGGGGCGAATCGGCGTGATTCCATCGCTCGATGCCCGAGTTCTATCGCCTGCGACGAAAGCTGCGGCCGGCGCTGGTGCCGGCGATCGCGGCGTGCCTGGTCGGCTATTTCGCCTACCACACGGTGCAGGGCGACCATGGGCTGATCGCCCGCCACCATCTGCGCGGTGAGCTGGCGCGGGCCGAGGTCACCCTGGCGGCGCTGAGCGCCGAGCGCGAGCGGCTTGAACTCCAGGTCGGCAAGCTGAGCCCGGACCACGTCGATCTGGACTTGCTGGAGGAGCGGGTGCGGGTGATGCTGAACTACGGCCACCCCGACGACGTCGTGTTGTACGTTCCCGACGGGGACACCGCCGCGGCAGAATAGGGACCCGCGACGGGAATTTCCGTGTTGGATCTTCCCGACTGCGTCGACCTTCTGGACGGCGACATGCGGCAGGGGCCGCGCCCCAACCGGTCGCCGTCGGCGGCCGGCCGCCACGCACAACGGCGCTAGCGCGCACGGGCCGGCTTGCAAAATTGGTATGACCACTTTATCAAGGACGGGCGGCCGCACGCCGCCTGTCCCGGCGCATTTCCCGCGGCTCGTCACGTCATTCCGGAGGGTCCCTTGGCCACCACCAAACGCCGCGACGGCAAGGCGAAATCCGCCGAAGCGCAGGCTTCCGACGAACCGCAGGCCACGAAGGACGACCTGCTGACCTATTACCGCGAGATGCTGCAGATCCGCCGTTTCGAGGAAAAGGCGGGTCAGCTCTATGGCATGGGGCTGATCGGCGGTTTCTGCCACCTCTATATCGGCCAGGAGGCGGTGGTGATCGGCATGCAGGCCGCGCACGAAGACCAGGACAGCGTCATCACCGGGTATCGCGATCACGGCCACATGCTGGCCTGCGGCATGGACCCGCGCGGCGTGATGGCCGAGCTGACCGGCCGGCGCGGCGGCTATTCGAAGGGCAAGGGCGGCTCGATGCACATGTTCAGCCGCGAGAAGAAATTCTACGGCGGCCATGGCATCGTCGCGGCGCAGGTCTCGCTGGGCACCGGGCTGGCGTTCGCCCACAGATTCAACAAGGACAACGGCGTCGCGGCGATCTATATGGGCGACGGCGCGGTCAATCAGGGCCAGGTCTACGAAAGCTTCAACATGGCGGCGCTGTGGAAGCTGCCGGCGGTCTTCGTCATCGAAAACAACCGGTACGGGATGGGCACGTCGGTCGCCCGCGCGTCGGCCAAGACCGACCTCTACCAGCGCGGCCAAGCCTACGGCATCCCCGGCATGCAGGTCGACGGCATGAACGTGCTGAGGGTCAGGGACGCGGCGCTGCAGGCGCAGGACCACGCGCGCGGCGGCAAGGGCCCGTACATCATGGAGATGCTGACCTACCGCTATCGCGGCCACTCGATGTCCGACCCGGCGAAATACCGCAGCCGGGAAGAGGTCACCCAGGTGCGCGAACAGAGCGACCCGATCGACTTCGTCAAGAAGCTGCTGCTGGATGCCGGCCATGCCACCGAGGATGGTCTCAAGGTGATCGACAAGGAGATCCGCGGCATCGTCAACGACGCCGCCGAGTTCGCCCAACAGAGTCCGGAACCCGACCCGGAAGAGCTGTGGACCGACATACTGGTAACCGCCTGACGCAACGAATGACGGGGTCGGTGCGCCGCCACCGGCGCGGCCGACGGGAGGAACGCGAATGCCGATCGAAATCCTGATGCCGGCCCTGTCGCCGACGATGACCGAGGGCACTCTGGCCAAGTGGATCAAGCACGAAGGCGACGAGGTCACCGCCGGCGACATCATCGCCGAGATCGAGACCGACAAGGCGACCATGGAGGTCGAGGCGGTCGACGAGGGCAAGCTGGGCAAGATCCTGGTGTCCGAGGGGTCGGAGAACGTCGCGGTGAACACCCCGATCGCGGTGCTGTTGACCGACGGCGAGGACGCCGCCGCGCTGCAGGCCGGCGCCGCGGCGGCCGCGCCGCAGCCGGCCGCGCCGATCGCCGAGATGCCGCCGGCGATGCGGGCCGCCGCGGCAATGCCGGCGCCACCGCCGGCGACCGACGAGGACAGGTTCTTCGACAAGACCCAAACGATCACCCTGCGCGAGGCGCTGCGCGACGCCATGGCGGAAGAGATGCGCCGCGACCCCAAGGTCTTCCTGATAGGCGAGGAGGTCGCCGAGTATCAGGGCGCCTATAAGGTCAGCCAGGGGCTGCTGGAGGAATTCGGCGCCGACCGGATCGTCGATACGCCGATCACCGAACACGGCTTCGCGGGACTGGGGGTGGGCGCCGCCTTCGGCGGGCTGCGGCCGATCGTCGAGTTCATGACGTTCAACTTCGCCATGCAGGGGATCGACCAGATCGTCAATTCGGCGGCCAAGACGCTGTATATGTCGGGCGGCCAGATGGGCTGCCCGATCGTGTTCCGCGGCCCGAACGGCGCGGCCTCGCGGGTCGCGGCGCAGCACAGTCAGGACTATGCCAGCTGGTACGCCCATTGCCCCGGCATGCATGTCGTCGCGCCATGGTCGGCGGCCGACGCCAAAGGCCTGCTGAAATCGGCGATCCGTGATCCCAACCCGGTGATCTTCCTGGAGAACGAGCTGCTCTACGGTCAGAGCTTCGACGTGCCGGAGGACCCCGAATTCCTGGTGCCGATCGGCCGCGCGAAAGTCGTGCGGGCGGGCAACGACGTCACCATTGCCGCCTATTCCATCATGGTCGGCAAGTCGCTGGAGGCGGCCGAGGCGCTGGCAGGAGAGGGCATCGACGCCGAGGTGATCGATCTGCGCACGATCCGGCCGCTGGACGTCGCCACGCTGGTGCAATCGGTCAAGAAGACCAACCGCCTGGTCTCGGTGGAGGAGAACTGGCCGTTCGCCGGCATCGGCTCGGAGCTGGCCGCGGTGACGATGGAGCAGGCCTTCGACTATCTCGACGCGCCGGTCGCCAGGGTCTGTACCGCCGACGTGCCGATGCCCTATGCCGCCAACCTCGAGCAGCTCGCCCTGCCGCAGACCGCCGACGTCGTCGCCGCGGCCAAGGCGGTGTGCTACCGGAGCTGACGAGCGCCACCGAGACCGCCATTGCGCCGCGCGGCTAGTACCGCCGCGGCGCGTCGGGGAGACGAAAATGCCGATCAAGATCCTCATGCCCGCGCTGTCGCCGACGATGACCGAAGGCACGCTGGCCAGCTGGCAGAAGAAGGAAGGCGACGAGGTCAACGCAGGCGACGTCATTGCCGAAATCGAAACCGACAAGGCGACGATGGAGGTCGAAGCGGTCGACGAGGGGGTGATCGGCAGGATCCTGGTGCCCGAGGGCACCGAAGGGGTTCCGGTCAACGAGGTGATCGCGCTGCTGCTGGAGGAGGGCGAGGACTCCTCGGCGCTGGACACGGCGGTGGCATCTGGCGGCAACGGCGCCACGTCGACGGGCAATGGCCAGGCCGCCACGGCGGCACCAGCGCCGCCGGGCGGCGCGCCCGCATCCACCGCGGCGCCCGCCGCAGCGCCGCCGCGTTCCGCCGGCGACCGGATCTTCGCCAGC
>JAZFQW010000451.1:0-3127 GCA_036445335.1 Alphaproteobacteria bacterium
ATCGTGTCGACCATGAACAGCGCCGGATGTCCGGCGGCGTCGATCGCGCGACGGACCTCGGCGATGCGCGACGTCACCCCGGTCGAGGTCTCGTTGTGGACGCAGCACACCGCCTTGATCTCGTGCGACCGATCGGCGCCGAGCCGGGCCCCGATGGCATCGGGGTCGGCGCCGCGGCGCCAGTCGCCTTCGATGAAGTCGACCCGCAGGCTCAGCCGTTCGGCGAGCCGTTTCCACAGCAGCGCGAAGTGCCCGGTCTCGTACATCAGAACCCGGTCGCCGGGCGACAGGGTGTTGACCAGCGCCGCCTCCCACGCTCCGGTCCCGGAAGCGGCATAGATGATCACCCGGCCCTCGGTCTTGAAGATCGGCTTGAGGCCGTCGAGCACCGCGGTGGCGAGCCGCGCGAACGCCGGGCCGCGGTGGTCGATCGTCGGACGATCGATCGCCCGGAGGATCCGGTCGGGCACGTTGGTCGGACCCGGAATCTGCAGGAAGTGGCGTCCCGCCAAATGGCTCATCGCAGTGTCGCCCCCCCGGTGCGACGGCCTTCGCCCTGGCCGGTGGCCGCGGGCCATTAGTCGGCATTGCCTATTGAATGCAATCGCAGTGTGGCGGACTTGTCAACGGCAGAGCAAAAAGGGACCACCAGGGCGGCGCAAAGAGGGACCACCCGGCGGTTGGGATCTTGTCCACGTAGTCCACCGGAGGGACCCGCGCGCGGGACGACGTGCCTTTCGAGTGGGCAGACGGCGGCCCGCGCGGGGGAGGGACCTGTGGGCCCACGGAGTCAAGCGGTGCCTGGATCGGAACGCCGTTTCTTGTTCTGCGACCGGCTTTCCTTGAGGCGGTAGCTGTCGCCGTTCATCTCGAGGAAGTGGACGTGATGGGTGAGCTGGTCGAGGAGCGCGCCGGTGAGGCGCTTGGTGCCGAAGACTTCGGTCCATTCGTCGAAGGGCAGGTGGTGCCACGCTCGTAACGCTGGCTGAAGATCTCGGCAATCACGCGGGTGGACGGCGCTCAAGTCGGGAAATCGACGCGCGCCTCGCCGATGCCGGGAAAGTGGGCCACGACCGCCGCGCCGGCCGCGGTGAAGATCAGCCCGGTGCAGGACCCCGTCGTCACGATATCGCCCGACCGCAGCCCGCCGCACCGCCGGGCACAGTGGTTGGCGACCCACGCCAGCAGCCGCAGCAGGTCGCCGGCCGGGTTGCCACCGACCGTCTCGGCGACCACCGCACCGTCGATCGACAGCGCGACCGGCTGGCGCACCGGGTCGATGTCCCGCCAGCCGGTCAGGCCGTCGCCATAGACGAAGGCGCCGTTCGTTTGGTTGTCCGCCAGACGCCACCACGCGTCCGCCGAATCCCAGTCCGGAAGGCGGCTGTCCACGACCTCGATCGCCGGGTGCAGCGATGCCACCGCGGCGGCGACCTCGTCGCGCTCATAGTCCGCCGCCCGCGGCGGCAGGTCGCGCCCGATCCGGAATGCGATCTCCGCCTCGATGCCGATCATGTGGAACCCCGAGGCCGGCAGGGCGGCTCCGGACGGGAAAACCGCGGAGGCGGCCAGCGGCGCTGCGATCGGCTCGATGTCCGGACCGGGCGACCCGGTCTTCCACCCGGCGACCGGACCCAGCTCGCTCACCACCGCATCCTGGATGGCATAGGCGTCGGCGGCGGATGCGGGACGGCAGGAGTCCGGCAGGCTGTCCAATTGGCGATGCCGACGCCGCGCCGCGATCAACAGGGCGGCGGCCATGCGGATCTGTTCGGGGGTCACGGGCGCCTCCGTTCTCGCCGGTCGAGATCAATCGCTGGGCGTGGCGACGGCGACGTCGGTGGCAAACACGTCGCTGGCCGTCGCGACGGTCCCGTTGCGCACGACAAGATCGAATTGGCTCATGTCAATGGCCCTCTCGGCCGGTCAGGGCACTGCCGCGAACAGCCGGCCCCACCCCTCGATCCGCCTAGTGTCGACGCCGGCCATGCGCAGCGCCTTCCACACCACCGCCGACACCGTATCGTAGATCGGGATGTCGAGGTCCCGCTCCAGCGCGTCGACCAGCGGCGCCGCGCGCATGTTGGTGCAGAATGTCGTGATCGCCCGCGGTCCCGCGCCGGACACCTCGCGGACCATTGCCTCGATCTGTTCAGCGGTGATCTCGGCGAAGGAGAAGTTGTCCGACCGGCCGACGTGACGCTCCGCGATGCAGCGACGGCCGGCGCGGTCGTAATTGTCGATGATGCGCCGCTGCACGTCGTCGAGATATGGCGTCACCAGCGCGAATTCGCCGGCCCCGGTCATGTCGAGGATCTCGTTGAGCGCCAGCACCGAGGTCGTCGCCGCGATGCCAGTCGCCTCCGTGATGTGGCGGCACAACCGCTCGTCGGCATCGAAGCCGAGCCAACCCGACGAGGTCCCGTTCCACCCGATCACGTCGACCCGGGCATCGGCGAGCAGCCGCGCCGCCGCCAGTATCGGCGCTTCGTCGAACTGCCCGAGCGCCCGGTCGTCGAGTGAGATCTCGGTGACCCGGAACCGTGCGAAATGGACCGATACGTCGGGCAGATCGGCCACGATCGCACACGATACCGGCTCCAGAACGGTATTGGACGACGGCGTCAGCATGCCGATCATTACCCGGTTCGACATGGCGCACTCCCTTGTCCGCCGCGGTTGTCATGCGATCGATACGATCAATTAATACCCCATGGGACCGACGCGGTCATCCTTTCGGGCTCCGCCAGTGCATCCGCGGTCATGGGGAAGTGGTCGCGGACGATCCGCCGGGCGCCCTCGCCTGCGTCGAACTTGACGAGTCCTCCGTATTTTCGGGCCGCGATGCCGGGCCCTCTACCAGACGATGCGCTCGACCCCGTCGAAGATCAGCTCACCGCCGTCGGCAAGGGTGATCGTGCCCGAGGAGTCGGCGGCCACGACGAGTGTGCCGTAGGGGTCGCTGACCGTCGTCATCGAACCGCCGTCGATCTCGATGGTCCAGGCGCCGTCTTCGCGGTCCGCTACGGCATGTTTCTGGTGCTGCTGCTGTGGCTGGTTGTGCTGTCGATCGTCAACGAGAACTTCCTGACCACCCTCAATTTCCTCAACGTCGCCCGCCAGTCGG
>JAZFQW010000452.1:0-5219 GCA_036445335.1 Alphaproteobacteria bacterium
GGTGCGACGCGCCGCTGTCCCTTTGGTTATGCAGCGCGGGGCGGGGGGTCCCGGCCGGGCCGGCCCCACCCCACCGCGCAGACCGTGGCCAGTGTGAGAAGTGCGGGTTAAACCCATTTTAACGAAACCCGGACAAGGTTAACGCCTTGTCCTGTCTGGAATTCCGGACCGCTATCTCGGCCGAAATAGCATGCTGATCATCGTCGGTAGCGTTATCGTCATCGTCTGCACCTTCGGTGGCTATGCGGCGCTGGGCGGCCATCTGGCCGTGCTGTGGCAGCCGTTCGAGGTGGTGATCATCTGCGGAGCCGCGGCCGGCACCTTCGTCATCGCCAACCCCGGCAACGTGCTGAAGAAGTCCGGCAAGGCGGTCGCCGCCACGCTGAAGGGATCGCCCTACACCAAGGAGAGCTATCTGGAACTGCTCGGCCTGCTCTACCAGATCTTCAAGATCGCCAAGACGAAGGGCATGCTGGCGCTGGAGGAGCATATCGAAAATCCCGAAGAGAGCTCGCTGTTCGCCGAGTTTCCGGGCGTCGCGAACAACCATCATGCGCTGACCTTCCTGCGCGACTACCTGCGGCTGATGTCGCTCGGCACCGAGGACCCGCACATCTTGGAAGACCTGATGGAGGATGAGATCGAGACCCACCACCACGAATCCCACTATCTCGCCGATGCGATCCAGACCGTGGCCGATGCGCTGCCCGCATTGGGTATCGTCGCCGCGGTGCTGGGCATTATCAAGACGATGGGCGCGATCACCGAGCCGCCGGAGGTGCTGGGCAAGCTGATCGGCGGCGCCCTGGTCGGCACATTCCTGGGGGTCTGGGTGGCCTACGGCTTCGTGGCGCCGTTGGCCGCCGCCATGAAGGCGATGTACGACGCCGAGCACCGCTACTACCTGTGCATGAAGGCGGGGCTGCTGGCCCATTTGCACGGGTACGCGCCGGCGATCTCGGTCGAATTCGCGCGCAAGGCGCTGTACGCCAACGTACGGCCGGACTTCTACGAAGTCGAAGAGGCCACGGCCAACCTGCCGCCCGCCGTCTGAGCGCGGGCAGCGGCCAAGCCGTCGACAGATTGGAGCTACCGTGGCGTCGTCCAACGAAACGCCGATCATCATCATCAAGAAGAAGAAGAAAGGCGGCGGCCACCCCCATCACGGCGGCGCGTGGAAGGTCGCCTACGCCGACTTCGTGACGGCAATGATGGCCTTTTTCCTGCTGCTGTGGCTGCTCAACACCACGACCGACGAGCAGCGCGGCGGCATCGCCGACTATTTCAACCCGGCCGCCATCGCCTACCAGGCGAGCGGGGCCGGCGGTGTCCTGGGCGGCACGACCGTCGCCACTCCCGGGCCGATGTCGTCGCCGTCCTCGCCGGCGAGCGTGTTCTCCAGCTTGCCTGGCCGCCCCGAGGCCGCCGAGGACGCCGGTACCCTCGACGACGGTTCGAGCGACGAGATCACTGACGACGACGCGCTGGGCGAGGACGACCGTCCGGTCGACCGCAAGACGTTGACCGCGAACCGGCCGCCGACCGACGAGGAGTTGGACTTCCTCGAGAATTCCCGCGGCCTCACCGACGATGAGATGGAGTTTCTGATGGAGTCGAGCGGCTTCGCCGGCGAACAGATCGATTTCCTGCGGGAGGCGCGCGACATTTCCGACGCCGAGCTGGACGCCGCCCTGGCGGAACGCGAGCAGGCGCGCTTCGAGACGGCGCGGGAGCGGCTCGCCCAGGCAATCCAGCAGGCGCCGGAACTGCAGGACCTGGCCGACAGCCTGGTCATCGACGAGACGCCCGAGGGCCTGAGGATCCAGATCGTCGACCAGGATCGGCTGTCGATGTTCCCGCTGGGCAGCGCCGGGATGTACGACCGCACCCGGCAATTGCTGGGGCTGGTGAGCCAAGTGATCGCCGATTTGCCGAACGACATTTCGATCAAGGGACACACCGACTCAACGCCGTTCACCAGCGGAACCCAGTACGACAACTGGGAGCTGTCGTCCGATCGCGCCCACGCCAGCCGCCGCGCCCTGGTCGAGGCCGGGCTGAACGCCGGCCGAATCTTCGACGTCGTCGGCAAGGCCGACACCGACCACCTGCTGCCCGACGATCCCGACAGTCCGCGCAACCGCCGGATCTCGATCATCCTGCTGCGCGAGACCCCGCCGACCGCCGCGACCCCCTAGCCCGCATTTCTCACACTGGCCGCGGTCTGCGTCGCGTCCGGGCGGTCCGAGCCGCCAGGAGAAGGCCGAAGAGCGTAGCAACGCTACGGTCGAGGCGTTCGACGCCGCGGGCGGGCCGCCCGAGCGCGACCCAGCCGTGGCCAGTATGAGAAGTGCGGGCTAGCCGGTCGGCATCACATGGCGGTTGAGATCGGGCCGCGGATCGGCCTTTAATTGACGCGTCGGCGACGCGGCGTGCCGGCGCGATGGCCCACCGCCCAAAGGATCTCGCCTTGCCTCCCCGGGACAGCGGCAGCACGGACCTGTTGGCGGACTACCGGTCCGACGGATTCTACGACGAGATCTTCGGCAACGACGACGAGCATACGCGCGCCACGGCGGAGGTCCGGCAGCGGCTGGCGGTATTGGAGCTGACCGACCTGCGGCGGCGCGCCGGCGACGCCGAACGCGAGTTCCACAATCTAGGCATCACCTTCCTGATCCTGTCGGACAACGAGGCGATCGACCGCATCCTGCCGTTCGACGTGCTGCCGCGGATCATCACGGCGTCGGAATGGCGCGACCTGAACGCCGGCGCCATCCAGCGGGTCACCGCGCTCAACCTGTTCCTGCACGACGTCTATCACGACCAGGCGGTGTTCAAGGACGGCATCGTCCCGGCCGAGCTGGTGACCGGCAACGAAAACTTCGCCGAACAGATGATCGGCCTGGACCTCCCGTTCGGGACCTATGTGCACATTCTCGGGATCGACCTGGTCCGCGACCGGGACGGTGTCTTCCGGGTGCTGGAGGACAATTGCCGCTGCCCGTCCGGCGTCTCCTACGTGGTGGAAAACCGCCACATGATGCAGCGCGCCTTTCCCGACCTGATGGCCGACATCAATGTCCGCCGGGTCAGCAACTACGGCGCCAAGCTGTTGGAGGCGATGTGCGAGATCGCCCCGGCCGGCACCGGCGATCCGGAGGTCGTGCTGCTGTCCCCCGGCACCTACAACTCGGCCTATTTCGAGCATGTCTTCCTGGCCCGCGAGATGGGCGTGCCGCTGGTCGAGGGCCGCGACCTGCTGGTCGACGACGACCGGGTCTACATGCGCACGACCGGCGGGCTGTCCCGGGTCGACGCGATCTATCGGCGGATCGGCGACGACTTCCTGGACCCGCTGGCATTCCGGCCCGACAGCCTGCTGGGCGTGCCGGGGCTGATGGCGGCGTACGCCAAGGGCAACGTGGCGCTGGTCAACGCCGTCGGCACCGGGGTCGCCGACGACAAGGCGGTCTATGCCTACATGCCGCGGATCATAAAATACTACCTGGACGAAGAGCCGATCATCCCGAACGTCCCGACCAACATCTGCCGCGAGAAGGACGGCCTGGCCTACACCCTCGACCATCTCGACGAGCTGGTGGTCAAGCCGGTCGGCGAGGCCGGCGGCTACGGCATCACCATCGGGCCGCGCGCCAGCCGCAAGGAGCTGGAGGCCTGCCGCGCCACCCTGTTGGCCGACCCCGCCAACTACATCAGCCAGCCGATGGTGCCATTGTCGGTCTGTCCCACCCTCACCGACGAGGGGATCGCGCCGCGCCATGTCGACTTGCGCCCATTCGCGATCACCGGCGAAAGCACGTGGGTGCTGCCGGGCGGGCTGACCCGGGTGGCGCTGCGCAAGGGCGCCCTGATCGTCAATTCGTCCCAGGGCGGCGGATCGAAAGACACCTGGGTACTGGGATAGGAGCATGCCGGTCCTGCTCGCCCGCTATGCCGACACCTCGTTCTGGATGGCGCGCTACATGGAGCGCGTGGAGAACCTGGCGCGGATCCTGGATGTCACCGAGTCCTTTACCGGCGACGACAGCGGCGCCAGCAACTGGGCGTCGATCGTCCAGCTGAACGCCGACGGGAAGAATTTCTTCGACCGGCACGACGTCGCCGATGGCCGCACCGTCGTCGATTTCTATGTGCTGGACCGCGACAACCCGACGTCGATCGTGTCGACGATCCGCATGGCGCGCGAGAACGCCCGAACCCTGCGGCCGTTGATCAGCACCGAGATGTGGATGCAGATCAACATGTTCCACGGCTGGCTGGAGACCCTGAAGCCGAGCGACCTGGCGTTGCCGAAGCTCAGCCGGCTGTGCGCCCTGGTCAAGGAGGGATGCCAGACCCACACCGGCATCGTCGAGGGCACTTTCTATCGCGACCAGGGCTGGTACTTCTACCGCATCGGCAAGCTGATCGAGCGCGCCGACCAGACGACGCGGCTGGTCGATATCAAGTACCACACGCTGCTGCCGTCGGCCGACCAGGTCGGAACGCCGGTCGACGAGAGCGGCTGGAACGCGGTGCTGCGCTCGGCCGCCGGCTATCACGCCTACCGCCGCGTCCACCCGCGCGGCATGCAGCCGGCCAAGGTGGCCGGGTTCCTGCTGTTCGACGACGGATTCGCGCGCTCCGCCTCGGTCTGCGTGCGCGAGCTGAACGGGCTATTGACGCGGCTGAAATCGCGCTATGCCTTGCGCGGCGGCAACCACGCGCTGGAGCGGTTGGACGAGATCGAGGCGATGATGGGCGACCAGTCCATCGAGGCCGCGATCGGCAGCGGCCTGCACGAGTTCCTCGATTTCCTGCAGCGCCAGCTGATCCGGCTCACGAACGACCTCGGCACCGACTTCTTCGGGTATACTGACGCGACGAGCGACGGATGAGACCATTGCGAGGAGCCTGTCCGAGTGATGCTTATGGTCCGCATCGACCAGGAATACGCGCGTGTCAGGAGCGGGCGCGCCGGCGATGCCGGGCGCATCGTCAAGCGTCCGCGACGCCGCGCGCGCGCCTCGCTGGTCGACCCGCAGGGCCGCGTTTTCAAGGGCTTGGGACGTCGGCTGGCGCCGCTCGCGATGCGTTCAGCATCGCCACGCGACGCCCTCCTAGCCCAAGCCCTTGAAAACGCGGTGCGGACCATAAGCATTACTCGGACAGGCTCCTAGGGACCGGAGGCGCAGCGCCCCGCCTGATCGCCGTCA
>JAZFQW010000453.1:0-2088 GCA_036445335.1 Alphaproteobacteria bacterium
GCAGGTGCCATGGATCGGCTCCGCCCCGCAAGCACCCGCGACGACCACCAGCCCACCGCGACGATCGCCGCGACCACCGCCATCTGCCAATTGAGAACAGGCACGTGCCCGGTGACGGCGCCGGCATCCGCGACGCGCGACGCGGCCGCCTCGTAAAGCCACCGCACCGCGCTGCACCACAGCACGAACAGCCCGATCTCGAAGTAACCCTGCCGGCGGCCGACGCTCTCCAACGCGATGAACACCGCGGCGGCGAACAGCCACGCGGCGACCGCCGTCATTCCATGCGTTTCCAGGTGGCACAACACGACCCACCCAACCGTCGCCAGCACCGCCAGCACGACCGGGCCGGCACGCCACGCGGGACCGAGGCGGCGGGCTGCAACGTGCGTTGCCCCGATGGCAGTGAGCGCCAGGATGGACCAGGCGGTCAGGTGAACCTGGCCGGCGGCGAGCACGGTGCCGCCGAGCCCGCCCAGGTTCCAGTCCAGCAACGCGATCCGCGCGACCGCCAGCGCGCCGACGATGAGCCCGAAGATGTCGACGGCCCGGAGTCGCACCCGGCGGCCGATCTCGATCGAACCCACGCCGATCGCCAGCCAGCCGATCGACTGCCCGAAGCCGTCGAAACGCAGCGCCACCGCGACGGCCAGCAGCACCCCGGCCTGGGCCCACAGCGCGATGGCCAGCCGGTCGATCGCCGCCTTTGGCCGCCCGGCCAGTGTCGAAACCGAAGGCCCGTATTGCAACGCCACCGCCGCGGCGGCCCCGGCGACGGCCAGCGTGAACCAGCCCAGCCACGGCGAACCGGCGGGCTGCGTCTCGTGAAGCACCCAGCAGCCGACGGTCACGAACCACGCCGTCGCCAGCAGTGTCGCGATGACGTTGCCGTTGCGCGACTGGCCGCGGATCGCCGCGACCGTGGCCTCGACGATCACGATGGCCCACCAGAGGGTGGCGAATATCAGCCCCGCAGTCCACTGACCGCCGATCGCCGAAAGCACCAGTCCCAGCCCGGTGGCGGCGGCGCCGCCCATCGCGATGTAACGAAGCGGGCGGAAACGCTCCGCCCTGGCCATCGACAACGCCATTGAGACGCCCAGCAGCATCGTGAGATAGGTGCCCACCTGGACGGTGTGCGTCCAGCCGCCGGACAGCAACCACGGTGTCAGGTAACCACCGATGACCGACAGCGCCCCGATCGCGACGAACTGCGTGCGGAGCGTGACGGCGAATCCCAGGATCGCCACGGCCGCCATGAGCACGAACGACCATTCCAGCGACACGATCCCCAGCTGCGTGAAGGCGGCGAAGGCATCGAGGTAGAGTGTGCCAAGACCGGCGCCGAACAGGCCGACCGACGCGGCGACGCCGATGCGTCGCAGCGCCACTTCACCGGCCGAGATGAGCAGTGCCCCGAAGACCCCCACCAACAGGCAGCGGGTGACGGGCCCCATCATCGTCCACCAGCCCGCGTCGTAGCCGATTTTCACGAGAAACGCGGCGGCGAGGACGATGGCGATCGCGCCGACCCAGGCCGACAGGTTCTGACCGATGCGGATCTCCAGCGACGAGCGTGCCTTGCGTTTCGGTTTCGGCCGGGGCGCCACCGGGCGCGGGGGCCGCGCCGCGGCGGGACGCGTGGTCGGCGGCGCCGTCGGCTTCGGCATCGGCTGCGCGGCCGGTCGGACCGGTGGCGGGGCCGCGCTGCCGGTCGGCTTGATCAGGAGGTACTTCTCGATCCGGTCGAGGCGTGCGGCGAGCTCTTCGAGCTTCCGATTCAGGTCGGCGTCGGTCATCGGACCCCCAATCGGCCAATGCCGTCTTCCGGCTGGTGGTCTGAGTTCGGCATTCTACTGACTACTGGTTGCGTGATTATCGCCCGTTCACGACCACTGTCGATCCGGTCGATATCGTTGCTATGAGCACGATCGGCTCACCTCTCGACACGTCGCTGCTCCAGACCGCCCAGGCTCAGCAGACCGCCAGCAAGGCGCGCGACCGCGAGCGGGCCGTGACCGAGCGGACACAGCGGTACAAGGACATGCTGGAGTTGCGGGTCGCCGGCATCGAGTCGGCCGAGGCCGC
>JAZFQW010000454.1:0-4445 GCA_036445335.1 Alphaproteobacteria bacterium
TGCACCTGTGCCACCTCATGGTCGCTAGGACCGCGTTCAAAGTGTTGACGGTACAATTCCGTAATGATGCCCAGGTCGGTCACATGTCGGTAGGCGGACCAGTCCGTGTCGATATCGTCGATGCCGAGGGCGTCGCTGCAGGCGCGTGCGAACAGGCCGTCGTCCACTGCCGGCGAGTCGATCAGCGTACCATCGACGTCGAAGATCACCAGATTGTCTGTCATCCACGCCGTTCCCTGGAGTTTCGAGACGACACCACTCGCCGCCAGTGTCCACGGCAATTCTCGACGATGACCTCGGACCGCACGAGTTCAACACTTCGAGTTGTATCGATACAAGAGATCTCTGTGGCGACGGCGGATCGGCAGGCAGGTCTTGCCGCGGGCGGCGGCAATCGCGCACTCTGGCGCCGAACACGGATCATCGGCGGTCGGGCTGCAATGCCGGCCTGAGAATGGGAGGGACGGGCGCGATGTCGCTGCATGCAAACTATATCGGTGGCGAGTGGGTCGAGGCGGACGAGGCCGCCCCGAACGTCAACCCCTCGGACCTGTCCGACGTCGTCGGAGAGTATGCGCAGGCCGATCGCGGTCAGGCCGCCGCCGCGGTCGCCGCCGCCCGCGCGGCCTTCCCGATATGGGCGGCGGCGACGATCCAGGAGCGCGCCGACCTGCTGGATCGCGTCGGGACGGCGATCCTGGCGCGCAAGGAGGCGCTGGGCCGGCTGCTGTCGCGCGAGGAGGGCAAGACCCTGCCCGAGGGCATCGGCGAGTCGGCGCGCGCCGGCCAGATCTTCAGGTTCTTCGCCGGCGAGGCGCTGCGCCTGGCCGGCGAGAAGATCCCGTCTGTCCGCCCGGGCATCGACGTCGAGATCACCCGCGAGCCGGTCGGCGTGGTCGGCATCATCACGCCATGGAACTTCCCGATCGCGATTCCCGCCTGGAAGGTCGCGCCGGCGCTGGCGTTCGGTAATTGCGTGGTGTTGAAGCCGGCCGGACTGGCGCCCGGCAGCGCCTGGGCGCTGGCGGAGATCCTGGCCGAGGCGGGAGTGCCCAAAGGGGTGTTCAACCTGGTCATGGGCCGCGGCGCGGTGGTCGGCGAGGCGCTGGTGGCCGCGGCGGACATCGACGCGATCAGCTTTACCGGGTCGGTGGCCACCGGCCGCTCGATCGCTGTCAAGGCGGCCGAGAGCGGCAAGAAGGTGCAGCTGGAGATGGGCGGCAAGAACCCGCTGGTGGTGCTGGACGACGCCGACCTGGAGGTCGCCGTCGGCTGCGCCGTCAATGGCGGCTTCTTCTCCACCGGCCAGCGCTGCACCGCCTCCTCGCGGTTGATCGTGACCGAGGGCATCCACGACCGGTTCGCCGACTCGATGGTGGCGGCGATGCGCGCGCTGACGGTCGACAACGCCCTGATGGAGGGCACCCAGATCGGCCCGGTGGTCGACAAGACCCAGCTCGACCAGGACGTCTCATACCTGGAAATCGGCGCCGCGGAGGGCGCCACGGTGACCGGCGGCGAGCGGCTCAACCGCGAGACCGAGGGCCATTACCTGGCGCCGGCGCTGTTCACCGAGACGCACAACGACATGCGGATCAACCGGGAAGAAATCTTCGGGCCGATCGTCTCGGTGATCCGCGTCACCGACTACGACCAGGCCCTGGCGGTCGCCAACGATACCGAATTCGGACTTTCCGCCGGCATCTGCACGCGCTCGCTGAAGCATGCCAGCCACTTCAAGCGGCACAGCCAGGCCGGCATGGTGATGGTCAACCTGCCGACCGCCGGCGTCGACTATCACGTGCCGTTCGGCGGCCGCAAGGGCTCGAGCTACGGGCCGCGCGAACAGGGCCGCTACGCCAAGGAGTTCTATACCCAGGTGAAGACCGCGTACACCGCGCCTTGACCGGCCGCGGCGGGCCGCGGCGCTGTGAGAAATGCGGGTTAGGCGTCGAGCAGCCTCGCCGCCGCCGCGGTGCGGTTGCGCACGCCGAGCTTGCGGAAGATCGCGCTGGCGTAGACCTTGATGGTGATCTCGCGCAGGTCGAGACGGCGCGCGATCTCCTTGTTTGGGCAGCCCTGGACGATCAGTTCGGCGACCTGGCGCTCGCGGCAGGACAGCCGGTCCATCGGCCCGCCCTCGGGATCGGCCCGGCGATCGTGCAGCGCCAGCAGCAGGTCCGGCGGCGCGAACCGTTCGCCCGCCAGCACCAGCTGCAGCGCGGCGGCCTGCGCGCCGACCGACATCGACGCCGGCAGCACGCCGGCGGCGCCGGCCCGCAGCATCGCCGCGACATCCGGACCCGGCCCGCCGTCGCAGACCACGACCAGCGGCACTTTGGGCGCCAGCCGGCGCAGCCGCTGTATGCCCTTGAGTCCGTCGAGGCCCGCCAGCCTGGCATCGAGCACGACCATGTCCAGGCCGACCGCGGCACCCAGCACCGAGAGTACGGCGCTGAATCCGGTCGCGGTGATCGGATGGGTCGCCTGCGGAATTTGCCGGACCGCCACATGCAGGGCGAGCGCGGCCCGGCCGGCGAGCAGCACGTCGACGGAGCCGATCGGTATGGGCGCGGCGAGTGCGTCATTTCGGTCGGGCAGCCCGTCCGCCACCGAGAGGTGTGATCGTTCGATCAGAGCTGCGGCCCGCATACAGATTCTCCAACTTGCCGAGTCAGTCGTCGAGGAATGCTCAGGCGCCGCCCCACGTATCACCTCGTGAAACGGCGCCTTCACTTCGAATACACCGCACACGCAAGAGTCGGGCCAAGTGACATCGTTTCTCTCAGTTTTGGCGCGGATATGGCGAGAACCGCAGGCGGAATTGCAGTCCTGGCAGCGCTCTCGACGTGTCCGTGCGGCCAAATTACGCGCCACAGGCCCGAAATAGTTGAGCCATCGACCAGACCGTTCTCCAAATTGAGTCTCAAAATGACAATCATCGCGCGTCTACCGGAACGGGGGCACAACACCCGGTCGCCCCGCGATCATGGCGCATTTACCACGATTTAACCTGACGGGGCGCTGTGTAGCCGCGGGAGGCTCTGTATCGCTTGTGGCGATTTCCCACAGGCCGAAACGATCGAACCGTCGTGGCAATCCCGAATTCGAGGACCGTTTCCTGAATGTCGGCGCAGGCACAGGCTGATTGGAAGACCCGCTTCAAGGCGTGGTGGGAGGGTTACGACCTCGCGGAGGTCGAGGCCGACAAGAGCCGTCGTCTGCGCGAACGCAACTCCGAGCGCAACGAGAGCCAAGCCGCCGCCCCTCGGGCCCTGTGGTCGCCGGAGCGGATCCAGGTCGTCGAGGCGGTATGGGGCGAGGGTTTCATCAGCCCTGGCGGCGAAGAATACATCCCGACGCTGATCAAACCGTTCGGACTCGATGAAAAGAACAGCGTCGTCGAGCTGAACGCCGGGCTGGGTGGCATCACCCGACACATGGCCGAGGCGACCGGCGCCTGGGTGACCGGGCTGGAGGACGAGGACGTTCTGGTCAAGGCAGGGATGGAACGATCGATCCGCCGACAGCTGGACAAGCGCGCGCCGATCCTGCAGTACGACTCGGAGAATTTCGACTTCGAGAAGCGCTACGACGCCATATTCGCCAAGGAGGCGTTCTTCCGAATCCGCGACAAGGACAAGCTGTTCCACTCGATCAACGCCGGGCTCAAGTCGCGCGGGCAGCTGCTGTTCACCGACTATGTACTGGCCCATTCCTCCAGCACCAGCGCGCCCATCACCGCCTGGCGGAAGGGCGAGCCGGGCGGCGTCTGGCCCTCGACCATCGTCGAGGCGAGCGCGCAGCTGGATCGGCTGGCCATGGACGTCCGGATCGCCGAGGACGTCACCGACGCGCACCGCGACCTGGTGCTCGAGGCCTGGAGCCGGATGACCGGCGCGCCGCCGCCGGCGATCCGCGACAACCCGCGGCTGCACGAGCTGTGGATCGCCGAGGCGGAGCTGTGGATGCGCCGGGTCGCCGCGCTGGACACCGGCGACCTGCGGGTCTACCGGTTCTTCGCGCTGGCCGCGGGCGACGCGCCCCAGTAGCCGGCCGGCGCTGCCGGCCCCACGCCACGGTCGGCGCGGCGTTGACACCGGCCGGTGGCCTGCGTATGGTCCGGCGCCTCGATTCTGCCGATCGCTCCAGCCCTGCCGGTGGTGGGGCTGTTTTGATGGATGTAATGCCATGAAGGTCGTGACTTCGATCAAGAGCCTGAAGAAGCGCCACCGCGCCTGCCGCGTCGTGCGGCGCAAGGGCCGGGTCTACGTCATCAACAAGCAGAACCCGCGCTTCAAGGCGCGCCAGGGCTGACCGTCCGGCCGCCCCGCCCCCTAGCCCGCACTTCTCACACTGGCCACGGTCTGCGCGGCGCTGTCGCGCCGACAGGGCAGGAACGCCGCGCGGCGCGATGCTTATTCATCGGGCAAGAGGCGTGACGC
>JAZFQW010000455.1:0-2220 GCA_036445335.1 Alphaproteobacteria bacterium
TCACGCCGCTTGCCCGATTCTCTGCATCGCGCCGCGCGGCGTTCCTGCCCTGTCGGGAGGACAGCGCCGCGCAGACCGTGGCCAGTATGAAAAGTGCGGGCTAGCCCGCGCGCTACCGTGCGGCGAACGCGCGGGCGAGGGCGGCGAAGCCGGCGACGTCGATCGCCTCGGCGCGGGCGGTCGGCGGCAGGCCGGCGGCGGCCAGCAGGCCCTCGGCATCGCCCAGCGACCTCAGGCTGGCCCGCAGCATCTTGCGGCGTTGCCCGAAGGCGGCGGCGACGACCCGCTCCATGGCATCCCAGTCGACGGCGTCCGGCGCGGCCCGCGGCGCCAGGTGGACGACGGCGGAATCGACGGCGGGCGGCGGGGTGAAGGCGCGCGCCGGCAGGGTCAGCGCCATGCGGACTTCCGCGCGCCACCGGCTCATCACCGACAGCCGGCCATAGGTCTTGCCACCCGGGCGCGCGGCGATGCGATCGGCGACCTCTTTCTGGAACATCAAGGTAAGCCCGCGATACGCGTCGATCCGCTTGAGCCAGCCGATCAGCAAGGGTGTGGCGATGTTGTACGGCAGGTTTGCGATGATCGCCCGCGGCGGCGGCGCCAGCGCCTCCAGGTCGACCGTCAGCGCGTCGCCCTCGACGACGGCGAGGCGGCCGGCGGCGACCGCCTCCAACTCGCGCAGCGCGGTGACGCAGCGGCCGTCGCGTTCCACGGCGATCACCCGGGCGGCGCCGGTCTGCAGCAGCGACCGGGTCAGCCCGCCCGGGCCCGGCCCGATTTCGATCACGGTGACGCCGGACAGGTCGCCGGCGGCACGCGCGATCCGCGCCGTCAGGTTGAGGTCGAGCAGGAAGTGCTGGCCCAGCGCCTTGCGCGCGCCCAGACCATGGCGGGCGATGACATCGCGAAGCGGCGGAAGGGCGCCGAAGTCCGGGTCAGCCAATGCCGTCGCCGGCGGCCTGCCGGGCGCGCCGCAGCGACATCCGGTCGGCGGCCTGCAGCGCCTCGATGAAGCTCGCCGGGTTGGCGATGCCCTTGCCGGCGATGGCCAGCGCGGTGCCGTGGTCGGGCGACGTGCGCACGAACGGTAGGCCGAGGGTGATGTTGACGCCGCGGTCGAAATCGATCGTCTTGAGCGGGATCAGCGCCTGGTCGTGGTACATGCAGATCGCCGCGTCGAATCCCGACCGGGCGCGCGGGTGAAACAGCGTGTCGGCCGGGTGCGGGCCGTCGATCGCCAGCCCCTTGGCCTTCAGCGTCTCGACCGCCGGTGTGATGATGTCCTGCTCCTCGTGGCCCAGCGCGCCGTCCTCGCCGCCGTGCGGGTTCAACGCGGCGACCGACAGACGTGGCGGGGCGATGCCGAAATCGCGCCGCAGCGCCTCGGCCGTCACCGACGCGCAATGGATGATGTCGCCGGTGGTCAGCGCCGCCACGGCGTCGCGCAGCGGCAGATGGACGGTCACCGGCACGACGCGCAACTCGGGGCAGGTCAGCATCATCACCGGTGGCGTGGTGGTCCCCGCCAGCGTCGCCAGCAGCTCGGTGTGGCCCGGGTGGCTGAACCCGGATTTGTACAGAGTGCTCTTGTTGACCGGATTGGTCACCAAGGCACGCGCCTGGCCGGCCATGACCAGCGCCACCGCATGGCGGATGCTGTCGATCACCGCATTGCTGTTGGTACGGTCGATACGGCCCGGTGTCACCGGTGCCGGCAGATTGACCGGCAGCACCGGCATCGCATCGGCGAAGACGGCGTTGGCTTGGTCCGGCCCGTCGATGGCGCGAATCGCCACCTTCCACTCCAGTTGTCGGGCCATCTGCTCCAGGCGGATCGGGTCGTCGAGCAGGAAATAGGGCGGCAGGGCGTGCGCGTTGCGGATCGCCCACGCGGCGAGCGCGATTTCCGCGCCGATGCCGGACGGCTCGCCCATCGTGACCGCAAGCGGCTGCCGAGCGGCATCGATTCCCATTTATCGCTCCGCTGCAGGCGAATGGCATCCGCCGGTCTGCGCGCCGTCATCGTGGTCAGGGCCGGGCTCGACCCGGCCATCCACGGCTCCAGGCGAAACCGTGGACGCCCGGACCGGGTCCGGGCACGACGAAGTCGGTGATCCCATCGTTGCGGCCACGACTCTAGGAGCCTGTCCGAGTAATGCTTACGGTCCGCATCGACCAGGGAGGCGCGGGTGTCAGGAGCGGGCGCGCCGGCGATGC
>JAZFQW010000456.1:0-3667 GCA_036445335.1 Alphaproteobacteria bacterium
TGTTCATCAGCCACGACCTGAAGGTGGTCCGCGCTCTGTCCGACGAGGTCATCGTCATGAAGTCGGGCCGGGTCGTGGAGCACGGCACGCGCGAGCAGATCTTCGAGGCGCCGCGGGAGCCGTACACCAAGGCGCTGCTGAAGGCCGCCTTCGACTTGGAGACCTTCGACGCCGGCGTGGTCAGCATGTAGCCCGCACTTCTCACACTGGCCACGGTCTGCGCGGCGCTGTCGCGCCGACCGTGGCCAGTGTGAGAGGTGCGGGCTTGCGGCCGACGGGACCCGTGCCGGACCGCCCGCCGACCTACACGGTGACGACAAGCCGCGGATCGAATCGCGGATTCAGATCGCCCGGCCAATAGCCGCGCGGGTTGCACAGCACCCGCGTCGCGCCAATCCGGTAATCGAACGAGTCGTGGGTGTGCCCGTGGATCCATAGCGGCACGCCGGAGCCGCCGACGAGGTCGTCGAGGATCGAGACGAAGGCCGCCGTAATCAAATCCTCGGCGAAGCGCGCCGCCACGGATCCGGTCGACGGTGCGTGGTGGGTGACCACCACGGTCAGTCCGTCGAATGGCTGCGCCAGCTCGGCCTTGAGGAAATCAATCGCACGCCGGAATTCCGCACAGGCGTGATCGGGGCTGAATGGGATCTGCGCCCGATATCGGATGTTCGTGAAGTCCGCCAGAGACGATTGCGCCGCCTGCATCGCGGTCTCTACCATCTCCGCGCCAAACAACCCGAAGTCCGTCCACAAGACGCATCCCAGAAAACGGACGCCGCCGACGATCGCCGTGTCGCGCTCCAGGAATCGGACGCGACCGGCGGATTCCGATGAACGCTCGCGCAAGGATGGCAACAGCGTGTCCATATGTCGATCGCGCCGATCGCCACCGTAGAACTCGTGGTTGCCGGCAATAAGCACGACCGGAACGGCGAGGAATCGTGCGGCGGCCTCGGCATAGGCAAACCCGTGCGCGCCGACGTCGACATCGCCCGCCAGAACGAGGACGTCCAGACCGCCCGTCAACGAGTCCAGGCGTGGCCCGACGTCGGGATGGCCGGCCGAATCGGTCCCGAGCGTCCGGTACGGTCCGCGCTCGAACTCGAGATGAAGATCGGACATTACCGCGATTTTCACGACCGCATCCCAGACCATCACACGCCGCCAGCCCGTCCATTGTGCAATGGAGAACAGCCCGGCGAAAGGTCGTCGTGGCGACGCCGCGACGGCTTGCATTCACCGCGGCAATCGTGATCATGGCGCGAACTCGAAAGACGGGGCGTTTGGGGGCGTCATGGTGCGGCTGTCGGCGGTACGGGAATTCCTGCGGCTGGAGGCGGCCGGCGGCATCATCCTGGTGATGGCGGCGGTGCTCGCCCTCATCATCGCCAACACGCCGCTCGCCTGGCTCTACGACGGGCTGCTGGACACCCCGGTGGTGGTCCAGGTCGGCGCGCTGGTGCTGGCCAAGCCGCTGCTGCTGTGGATCAACGACGGCCTGATGGCGGTGTTCTTCTTCCTGGTTGGGCTGGAGATCAAGCGCGAGGTGCTGGAGGGCGAGCTGTCGTCGCTGGCGCAATCGGCGCTGCCGGGCGTGGCCGCGGTCGGCGGCATGGTGGTGCCGGCGCTGATCTACGTGGCGCTCAACCTGGGCAACGCCGAGACGCTCGACGGCTGGGCGATCCCGACGGCGACCGACATCGCCTTCGCGCTGGGCGTGCTGTCGCTGATCGGCTCGCGGGCGCCGGCCGCGCTGAAGGTGTTCCTGCTGGCGCTGGCGATCATGGACGATCTGGGCGCGATCGTGGTGATCGCGCTGTTCTACACCGCCGACCTTTCGCTGGTGTCGCTGGGCCTGGCGGCGCTGGGCCTGGCCGCGCTGGTCGCGCTCAATCGGCTCGGCGTGACCCGCATCGCCGCCTATATCATCGTCGGCGTGATCGTCTGGGTATGCGTGCTGAAGTCCGGGGTGCACGCCACCCTGGCCGGCGTGGCGGTGGCGTTCTGCATCCCGATCGGCGGCCGCAGCGCCCACGATCCGTCGCCGCTGAAGCATCTGGAGCACGTGCTGCACCCGTGGGTGGCGTTCGCCATCCTGCCGGTCTTCGCCTTCGCTAATGCCGGCGTGTCGTTGGGCGGCCTGTCGGTCGACCGCCTGCTGCAGCCGGTGCCGCTGGGGATCGCCGCCGGACTGTTCATCGGCAAGCAGATCGGCGTGCTGGGCTCGTCCTACGCGGCGATCCGGCTGGGCTGGTGCCGCCTGCCGGACGGCGCCAACTGGTTGCACATGTACGGCGTGGCGCTGCTGACCGGGATCGGGTTCACGATGAGCCTGTTCATCGGCACCCTGGCGTTCGATGGGCCGGACCATTCGGCCGGCCTGCGCGTCGGCGTGCTGGGCGGATCGCTGCTGTCGGCGGTCGGCGGCTATGTCATGCTGCGCTTCCTGGCCGGTCGGCCCGAGCCGGTGGTGTCGGTGCAGCCGACCGGTGCGCACCCGGTCTGACCCAGCCCGCGACGATTGCCCATGACCCTGGTTTGCGCCACCCTGGCGGCCATGGCGTTGCTGTTCGCGACCGATTTCGACAACCCGCGCGACTGGGTGCCGGCGCTGAAGGCCGAGCTGCCGGACCTCGAGGTCCGCGTCTGGCCGGCGGTCGGCGACCCCGCCGATATCCGCTACGCGCTGACCTGGAACCCGCAGCCGGGACTGCTGGCGAGCCTGCCCAACCTGCAGGTGATCTTCTCGCTGGGCGCCGGCGTCGACGGCATCCTCACCGATCCGGATCTGCCGCCGGCGCTGCCGCTGGTCCGGATGGTCGACCAGAGCCTGACCGAGGGGATGACCGAATATGTCGTGCTGCATGTGCTGGACTGGCACCGCCAGGCGGCCGCCTACCGCGCGCAGCAGCGCAAGTCGCTGTGGCGACCGCGGCTGGAACGGCTGGCACGCGAGCGCAAAGTCGGCGTGATGGGGCTGGGCGAACTGGGCCGCCACGCGGCGCTCGCGCTCGCCGCGCTCAAATTCGACGTGGCCGGCTGGAGCCGGACCCCCAAGACCATCGACGGCGTGACCTGTTTCCACGGCGCCGGGCGCGGCTTCACCCGCTTTCTGGCGGCCTCGGAGATCCTGGTCTGCCTGCTGCCGCTGACCAAGGCGACGGCCGGCATCCTCGGCGCCGCGACGTTCGACAGGCTGCCGCGCGGTGCCTATCTGATCAACGCGGCGCGGGGCAGCCATCTGGTCGAGACAGACCTGCTGGCGGCGCTGGGCAGCGGCCAGATCGCCGGCGCGACCCTCGACGTGTTCGGCGACGAGCCGTTGCCGCGCGGCCATCCGTTCTGGCGCGACCCGCGGATCACCATCACCCCGCACGTCGCCAGCGTAACCCACGCGCGCACCGCCGCGCGCAGCGTCGCCGCCCAAATCGGCCGGTTCCAGGCCGATGCGCCTCTCGACCACCTGGTCGACCGCAAGGCAGAGTATTGAAAGGCGGTTCGAAGAGATTGTGAGGCGTGGGCGACGACGGTGGCGGTGTAATACCAAGGATCGCTGACAATGACCCATTTGATGGCGCGCGGCGGCCCGCCGGGCAGGCGCGGTCCGCGGCGCGATGCAGCCACCCCGGTCAAATGGGTCACTATCAGCGATCCTTGGTGTTAC
>JAZFQW010000457.1:0-6773 GCA_036445335.1 Alphaproteobacteria bacterium
TTCGGGCGCATCGGCCGCCTGGTGCTGCGCGCGATTTTCGAAACAGGTCGCACCGACGTGGAAGTTGTCGCCATCAACGACTTGGCAAGCCCGGACACGAATGCACATTTGCTCAAATATGACAGTATCCACGGCCGTTTCCCTGGAATAGTCGAGGAGCCGAGCGCAGGTATCATTGCGATCAATGACCATGGAGTGAAAGTATTGCAGGAGCGCGATCCGGCCAAGCTGCCGTGGGGCGACCTGGCTATCGACGTGGCGCTGGAATGCTCGGGCATCTTCAACAAGCGCGCAGACGCGGCCAAGCATCTGGAGGCGGGCGCGAAGAAGGTGCTGATCTCGGCCCCGGCGACCGACGAGGATCTGACCGTCGTCTACGGCGTCAACGACGACAAGCTGACCGCCGACCACAGGATCGTGTCGAACGGCTCGTGCACCACCAACTGCTTGGCGCCGGTCGCCTATGTGCTGAACGAGGCGATCGGGATCCAGCGCGGCTTCATGACGACGATCCACAGCTATACCGGCGACCAGCCGATCGTCGACACCATGCACAAGGACCTGCACCGCGCCCGCGCCGGGGCGATCTCGATGATCCCGACCTCGACCGGGGCGGCGCGCGCGGTCGGCAAGGTGCTGCCGGAGCTGAACGGCAAGCTGGACGGCACCGCCATGCGGGTGCCCACACCGAACGTCTCGGTGGTCGACTTCAAGTTCGTGCCCAAGCGCCCGACCTCGGTCGACGAGGTCAACGCCGCGATCAAGGACGCCGCCGCCGGCAACAAGCTGCGCGGCATCCTCGGCTGGTACGACGAGCCGCTGGTGTCGACCGACTTCAACCACGACGCCCACTCGTCGATCTTCGCGATCAACGAGACCAGGGTCGTCGACGGCAACCTGGTGCGCGTGATGAGCTGGTACGACAACGAATGGGGCTTCTCCCTGCGCATGGCCGACACCGCCGTCGCGATGGCCAGGGCGGGGTAGCGGCGGGGGCGGCGCCGGCCCGGCGCGTGCCCACGGCCCGCCATGACGGACGACGTTCTGCTCCGCGAGGCGGTCGAGGCCGACATCCCGGAAATCGTGCGCCTGGCCAACCTGCTGAGCGCGGCGGAGGGCAAGGGCGACGACGTGTTCTCGGAACGGCGGGTGCGCGCCGACGGCTTCGGCGACGACCCGGCGTTCACCGTGCTGCTGGCCGAACGGGACGGCGCGGCGGTCGGATACGCGCTCTACGTGCGCGCCTACAACACCGACCTGGCGGCGCGGGCGATCTTCCTGGACGACCTGTTCGTGGTCGAGCAGGCGCGCGGCCGCGGGATCGGCCGCCGGCTGCTGGCGGAGGTCGCCGCCGTGGCGGTCGCCGCGGGCGCGACGTCGGTGTGGTGGGGCGTGCGCTCGGCGAACCGCCGGGCGCGCGCCTTCTACGCCCGGCTGGGCGCCCGCGACGAGGACGCACGGATCCTCGAACTCGACGGTGACGCGCTGACGGCGCTCGCGGAGTCCGCCGACGGCGGTCCCGGAACACACCGGGATCGAGCCGTCTGACCCGGACCGGCCCGGCGCTCAGGGCGCCATGATGCGGTCGACGGCGGCCTGGTCGGCGACGTCGTAGGTGCCCTGGACGATGCCGTTCGCCTTGGCGATCAGGCCGTGCAGCTCGCCGGTCAGCCGACCTGCGACCGCCTGCAACCGCTCGGAGTCGCCGCCGGCAACCGCGGCCTCGATCTCCGCCATGCCCTGTGCCACCGCGGCATTCATCCGGGCGACGGTCCGCTCGAACGGTCGCCGGTAGCAGTCGGGACAGTTGTCGTAGGCGAGGATCGCCAGCTCCTTGTCGGAAAACGCGCTGTCGCGGAAATGCTCCTGGTAGCTCTTGGGGCGCCACTCGCGGGCGTCGTCCAGGCATTCCGGCATCGCCGGCAGAATCTCCAGCAGCATGACGATCTCGTTGAAATGGTTGAGATAGTCGGTGGCCAGCAGAGTCTGCGGGTTGATGTTCTTGCCGCGCACCAGCAGGCCCAGGGTCCGCCCATAGCCGGGCTGAACGCGATCCGGTCCGGCCGCGTCGGACCACGTCTGGTCGTTGCTTCTCGGCATCGTTCTAGCTGTGCCTCACCTGGATATCACGGTACCAGCCAAGCATGATTTGCTGGCCAATTGGTTAACGCGCATCTCTCACACTGGCCGCTCACCCGCCGGGCCGGGCGACGGCACGGACGCCGTCGGTGACGCGATCGCTGGGGTGCAGCACCACCGTGTCGCCGGCGGCCAGGCCGTCCAGCACCTCGGCGTGGCGGCCGTCCATGTGGCCGACCTCGATCCGGCGCAGCGACGCGCGGCCGTCGGCGAGCACGAAGACGGCCCAATCATTGCCGTCGCGAAACAGCGCCGCCTGGGGCGACTTCAGGACGTCGTCGCCCTGCCAGACGACGATCCGGGCCTCGACCTGGTAGCCGTGGCCGAGTTGCCGCCAAAGCTCCGGCGGATCGACGAAGTCGATGATCACGTTGACCCGCTGCTCCTCGATGCCCAGCGCGGAGACCTTGGTGAAGGCGTATGGCTCGATGCGCCGCAGCCGTCCATTCAGCGACGGTCCGCCCCAGTCCTCGATGAGCGCCGCGGCGCCCTCCTCGACCCGCACCGAGTCGCTCGACAGCAGGTCGACGACGACCTCCAGGTCGTGCGGATCGCCGATCTCAACCAGCGGCGCGCCGGCGGCTACGACGCCCTCGCTCTCGTGGACGATCCGCAGGATCCGGCCGCTGACGGGCGCCCGCACCAGAAAGCAGCAGCCGCTGTAGCGGTCGACGTCGCGGTCGTCCGCCGACGGTCCGATCAGCGACGCCCGCGCCGTCGCCAGCTCGTGTTCACGGACGTTGAGCGCGGCCCGCGCGGTCATCAGCGCCGCCTCCTGGGTGCGCGCGCCCATGCGCGCCCGGTCGAGCGCGGCGGCGGAGATGGTGCCGCGGTCGAACAGGCGGGTCGCCCGCTCGTGCTCGGCGACGGCGTAGTCGACCTCCGCCTCGGTGCGCGCGACCTCGGCCTCGGCCAGCGTCCTGGCCGCGTCGGCGGCCCGCACCACGGCCTCCAGCTCCGACCGGGTGCGGATGTCCAGGAAGGTCGGGTCGGTCGGCAGGATGGTGGCCAGGACGGTCTCCTCCGCCGTCACCGGGTCGCCGACGTCGCCGTCGAACCGCAGCACCCGCCCCGGTAGCGGCGCCGACACCAGATAGACCTCGCGGACCCGCGTCTCGCCGTCGTCGTCGACGGTCACCACCAGCGGGCCGCGCGCGACCACGGCGGTGTCGACCGGCACCGGCTGTGGCCGGAACGCGTATGCCAGCGCCGACACGACGACGACTGCGCCGGCGACGCGCCAGGCCCATCTTCGGAACGCTTTCAAGGCCGCCTACTCCCGCGTCTTGAGTACCGCTATGAGGTCGAGCCCGGCGATGCGCCGCGCCACCGCGACCCCGGTCGCCGCCGCCGCCACGGCGATGACCAGGACGGCGTATCCGTAGGTCGACGGCTGGACGATCAGCGGCAGGCGGTAGAGATCGGAGTCGAACAGGCCGACCAGCAGCGCCGCCAACCCGTACCCGAACAGGCATCCCAGCGGCATCGCCAGAACCGTCAGGATCGCCATCTCGCCCAGCAGCACGGCGATGACCTCGCCCTTGTAGAACCCCAGGACGCGCATGCTGGCCAGCTCGCGGCCACGTTCCGACAGCGAGATGCGCGCGCTGTTATAGACCACGCCGACGGCGATCAGCGAGGCGAACAACAAGTAGAACGACACCATCGTCCCCATCGTGTCGTCGATCATCGACCGGAACGTGTCGAGCGCCGCCCGCCGCGCCGTCACACCTTGAATGACCGGAATGTCCTTCAGGGCGCGCATCAGGTCGGCCTGCGCCAGCGGGTCGACTGTGATGTGGCTGCCCGACGCCGCCGCGCTCTCGACCATCAGCCGGTTCAACAGCGATCGGTCCATATAGGCGGCGGTCCCGACATACTCCTGCACGATCAGGCTGACCGGCAGGCGGCGCACCGGCCGCCGCCCCTCCAGCACCTCGACCGTCAACACGTCGCCGGCGACCGCGTCCAGCCGCTCGGCCAGCTTGGCGGTCAGCACGATGCCGAAGGGCGGCAGGGCGATCGGCCGGTCGTTCGGGTCGAACAGCCGGCTGAACTGGGCGTCGGGCTCGATGCCCGAGATCTGCGTGCGCCGCGACAGATGGCCATGGCGCAGTCGCGCCGGCACGGCGCGAAACTGTTCTGCCGCCAGCACGCCCGGCAAGTGCGCGATCTCGAAGCCGACGGCGTCCTGGCGGACGTCGGCGAACTGCACCGTCACGTCCTGGTGCTGCGAGCGGAAGAAGAACGCGTCCAGCATCTCGTCGATCGCATCGATGAAGAACAGCGACAGCACAAGCAGCGCGACCGAAGCGGCGACCCCGACGATCGTCGTCGCCGAGCGCAGCGGCCAGCGCGCGATGTGGCGCCAGACCATCCGCGTCATCGGCCCCATCATGCCGGCGGGCACCGCACGTTCCACGATGGTGTGGCGATAGACCGTCGGCGCCGGCGGCGCCATCGCCACCGCCGGGGCCAATCGCACCGCCCGCCGCACCGCGTACAGCGCGCCCGCCACCGCCGCCGCCAGACTGGCGAGTGCCGCCACGGCAAACACCGCCGGATCGATCAGGTAGTACAGGAACGGAAATCGGAAATACTCGATATAGAGCGCCGTCATGCCGCGCCCCATCCAGGCGCCGCCGGCCCAGCCGAGCAGGATACCCAGGACGGCGATGGCCAGTACCAGCTTCAGGTAGAGCCAGCCGACCGCCAGGTCGCTGTAGCCGAACGCCTTGAACAGCCCAATCTGCTCGCGCTCGGTCTCGACCAGGCGGGTGACCACGATATTGAGCAGGAACGCCGCCACGGCGAGAAAGATCGGCGGGATGATTCGGGCCATGTTGTTCAATTGCTCGATCTCGCTGCGCAGGAAGGCGTCGGAGATCTGATCGTGGCGGGTATAGGCGCCGACCCCGCCAAAGGGATCGAGCAGGCCGTCGAGCCGCTCGATCACCTCGGCCTCGACGGCGCCGCGGGTCAGCCGCAGCGAGATGTCGTTGAACGCGCCGTCCAGGTCGTAGGCCGCCTCCAGCGCCCCGCGCCCCATCCAGATCAGGCCGAACCGGCGGTTGTCGGGCACCAGGTCGCCGGGCCCGATGACGTAGACGAACTCGGGCGACAGCGCGATGCCGACCACCCGTAGCCGGCGCGCCTTGCCGTTGATGTTGCCGGTGATGGTGTCGCCCGGCACCAGCCCGTGGGCCTCGGCGAACGCCTCGTGGACCAGGATCTCATCCGGGTGGTCGGGGTCGATGCCACGGCCGATCCGGATCTGCACCCGGTTCAGCCGCGCCCCAACCCGGTCCGGCAGCGACAGGATGCGGGCCCGGGCGGGTTCCTCCAACCCAGGAATATCCAGGATGATGTCGTCGACGATGCGGGTCTCGACCTGGGCGACGCCGGGGATCGCGGCGACTTGGCGAGCGAGATGCTCCGGCGCGCGCCTGGCCTGGGCGAACACGTTGGCGAACTGATAGCGGTCGTAGTAGGCGTCGCGGGTCTCCTGCAGCGAATGCAGCGTGCCGAGCGCCAGCACCACCGTCGCGACCCCCGCCGCGATCACCAGGGCGATGGCGACGACCTGGCCCTTCATGCGCCACAGGTCGCGGACGAGCTTGCGGTCGAGCGGCGCCATCGCCGTCTACCAGGACAGTGTCCGCGCGGCGCGGCGCTGGGCGTTGCGCTCGACCCCGGCGATGCGGCCGCCGGCGAACTTCACCACGCGGTCCGCCATGGCGGCGATGGCGGCGTTGTGCGTGATCAGCGCCGCCGTGGTGCCCAGGGTGCGGTTCACGGTCTCGATCGCCTCCAGCACCGCGATGCCGGTCTCGCTGTCCAGGGCGCCGGTCGGCTCGTCGCACAACAGTTCCTCCGGCCGCTTGGCGATCGCCCGGGCGATCGCCACGCGCTGCTGCTCGCCGCCCGACAGCTCGGCCGGGAAATGGTCCATGCGTGGCTCCAGCCCGACCATCGCCAGCGCCTCCTCCGCCGCCATCGGCCGGTCGGCGATCTCGGTCACCAGCAGGACGTTCTCGCGCGCCGTCAGGCTGGGAATGAGGTTGTAGAACTGGAACACGAACCCGACATGGCGCCGGCGGTACTGGGTCAGCGCGCGGTTGTCGAATGCGGTCAACTCCGACTCGCCGAAGAACACCCGGCCACCGGTCGGCGCGTCGAGGCCGCCCAGGATGTTGAGCAGGGTCGACTTGCCGCTGCCCGACGGCCCCACCAACACCACGACCTCGCCCTCGAAGATCTCCAGGTCGACCCCGCGCAGCGCGTGCACCGCCACGGTGTCGGGCTGGTAGATCTTGGTCAGGCCGATGGTGGCGAACACTCGCGGCGGCTCGGTCTCAGCGTCGTCGCGATCGTGCGGAGCGTCCGCCATGTCTGCGCCGCCTTCATCCCTTGTCCCGATGGCCGGCCGGGCGGCAGGCTGCGCTATGCTTAGGGCGAAGCGATGAGCAAGATCAAGCCATACCCGGTCATGGTCCACGGGCTCGACGACGCCCGCGCCGCCGCCCGGGCGGCGCTGGCGCTGGGCGTGGCCGTGACCCTGATCAGCGCGCCGGCGGCCGGCGGCTATGCCGGGGCCGGCTGGTTCCGGGCGTTGGCGGCCCAGGTCCGGGCCG
>JAZFQW010000458.1:0-2447 GCA_036445335.1 Alphaproteobacteria bacterium
ATCGCCGCGGCCGCGATGGCGCTGGCAGGTTGCGACTTGCATACCTACGACGTAATCGAGGTTCGCGACACCGAAGCCAGCGGCGGCACGGCGTTCACCCAGGCGCTGCACCAGGCGTATCGCGAGCTGGCCATCTACGAGGCGGATGTCGAGTACGACTGGATCGACGCCGACAAATGGGCGGAAAAGGGTCTGATGGCGGCGCTCGGCGAGGCGCCGGCGCCCGAATTCTCGCGCAACTGGCAGCGCAGCACCGCCGACATGGACCCGGCGCGGGAACGCATGATGCGCCTGTTCGCCGACAACGCCACCGAGTTGTTCCCCGGAGCCGCGGCCCGTGCGCAGGTGCAATACGACTGCTGGCTGGAGGAGCAGGACGAGGCCTGGCAGACCGAGCGCATCGAGGCCTGCCGCGACAATTTCCTGCAGGCGCTGGCGATGATCGAAGACCGCATGAAACCGGCGCCGCCACCACCGCCGAAGCCGGCGCCACCGCCGATCGTCCAGGCCGAGCCGGCGCCGCCGCCGCCGCAACCGATGTCGTTCATCGTCTTCTTCGACTTCGACAGCGCCGCGATCACCCCGCCGGCCGGCCGGATCCTCGATGACGTGGCCGCCGCCCACGCGGAGGGCAAGCAGACCACCGTCGCCCTGGACGGACATGCCGACCGTTCCGGCAGCAATGCCTACAATCAGCGACTGTCGGAGCGGCGCGCCGACGCGGCCAAGGCGGCGCTGGTGCAGCGCGGCGTTCCCGTCGACGCGATCGCCACGGCGGCATACGGCGAGACCCGGCCACGGAGGCCCACGGCGGACGGCGTCCGCGAGCAGGAGAACCGCCGCGTCGAGATCGAGATCCGGTAGCCGGCGCGGCGCCGCATATTGTCGGCCGCGATTCGTGGGCGCCCGCATTTGCCTGGCGCCGGCCAAGGCCTATAGTGTGGCTACGTCGCGGGGTGGGATAGGCTGACACGCCGACGGGTGGCGCCGACGCTGGCGGAGATTGCCATGGATTATTCGGAGACGACGCGCGAGATAACCGTTTCGGTACGGCCGTTCTATCTCGAGGAACAGTCTTCGCCGTCCGAGAATCACTACGTGTGGGCCTATCAGGTCCGGATCGAAAACAACGGCAGCGCCACCGTGCAGCTGCGCACCAGACACTGGCGGATCACCGATTCCATGGGCCGCGTAAACGAGGTTCGCGGCGCCGGCGTGGTCGGCGAACAACCGGTGCTGGGGCCGGGCGAAAGCTTCGAATACACCAGCGGGACGCCACTGCCGACGCCGTCCGGCATCATGGTGGGCAGCTATCGGATGCAACGCGAGGACGGTGGGGTGTTCGACATCGCAATTCCGGCGTTTTCGCTGGACAGCCCGCACCAACCGGTCAGATTGAATTGACGCGCTGGCTGCGGCCGGCCGGCCGGCAACCGCTTGGAACGAGATCGTGAACAAGACCACGACCCTGCATGCCGATGGCAGCCGCGACCTCGCCGCCGAGGCGCCTATTGGCCGGGCCGGCGAAAAGCCGAGCCACGAGGCGGCGGCGGCCGCGGTGCGGACACTGATCCGTTGGGCCGGCGACGATCCGGATCGCGAGGGCTTGCTCGATACCCCGGCCAGGGTGCTGCGCGCCTACGAGGAGTTCTTCAGCGGCTACGACATCGACCCGGTCGCATACCTGCAGCGCACCTTCGAGGAAACCGACGGCTACGACGAGATGGTGGTGCTGCGCGACATCCGGATCGAATCCCATTGCGAGCACCACATCGTGCCGATAATCGGCACCGCGCATGTGGCGTATCTCCCGGATCGGCGCGTGGTCGGCATCAGCAAGCTGGTGCGGGTGGTCGACGCCTATGCCCGCCGGCTTCAGATCCAGGAAAAGATGACGGCGCAGATCGCCAACACCATCAACCAGGTGCTGATGCCACGCGGCGTCGCCGTGGTGATCGAGGCGTATCATCAGTGCATGACCACGCGCGGCGTGCACAAGTCCGAGGTCGCCATGGTGACCAGCCAGATGATCGGCGCCTTCCGCCAAAACCCGACGACGCGGCGCGAATTCCTCGCCGTGATCGGCAAGTCCGGCCGTTAGCGCACCCCAGGGTGCGGTACGCGGGTTTCGACCCGCGTATCGCCGTCAATCCCTATGGACAGTCACCTCGGAATCATAACAGTCTTGAGCGTGAAGGCGTTTTCCCGGCATGGGCCGCCCATCGCACGACGCGACCGCGGGCACGCCCGGCGCCAGCGAGCGGCGACAAATCCTTGATCGATAACCGGCCCATTCTCTTCATCTGCGGGGTGCTGATGTCGACGCTGGCCTTGGCCATGCTGATCCCGGCCGCGGTCGACGCCGCGGTCGGCAATCCGGATTGGCAGGTGTTCACGGCCTCGGCGGCGGTGACCTTGTTCATCGGCGTGTCGCTGATCCTGACCAA
>JAZFQW010000459.1:0-3736 GCA_036445335.1 Alphaproteobacteria bacterium
ACGATGCGCTCGGCATCGCCGGGCCGCCCGCTCCTGACACCCGCGCCTCCGTGGTCGATGCTGCCCATAAGCATTACTCCGACAGGCTCCTAGAACAGACGGCTGCCGTTCGGCACCGCCCCGTCGACGCCGATCAGGACCACTTCGCCGTCGGCGTCCGGAAAGCCGAGCACCAGCACCTCCGACATGGTCTTGCCGATCTGCTTGGGCGGGAAGTTGACCACCGCGGCGACCTGTCGGCCGACCAGGTCGTCGGGGCCATAGTGCCGGGTGATCTGCGCCGACGTCTTTTTGACGCCGATATCGGGACCGAAGTCGACCCGCAGCTTGAACGCTGGCCGCCTGGCCTCGGCAAGGGCCTCGGCGTCGGTGATCGTACCGACGCGGATATCGACCCGCAGGAAGTCGTCGAATGAGATCGTCACGGCAACACACCACGGCGAGTTGAGTTGGATGAACCACTGTATAGACCGAGCCCGATCGCCGGCATAACCTTCAGCCCTCGGCGACCGCCGGCGGGCGCGCCGCCTGCCCGATGGACAAGCATCGCGCCGCGCGGCGTTTCTGCCCAGTCGGGGGGACAGCGCCGCGCAGACCGTGGCCAGTATGAGAAGTGCGGGCTAGCCGCGTCGACAAAGAGTCGGGGCCGCCCCAAGCCGGCGGCCCCGTCGATCGACCGCGGCGCGGCGGCTATTTCTTGGACGCGGCTGACTTGATATCGTCCAAGTTGGCGCTGACTCGTTTGCTGATCACCTCGGCCGCCTCGAAATTCGACTTGGCGATCATCTCGGACATTTCCTTGATGTTGCCCAGCGTCTTCTCGACCGCCTGCTTTGTCAATTCAGCCTGCTTTGCCACGCTCGCCTCGGGCGATCCTGCCCCCATCACTTCGGTAGCCATGGCGGACATCTCCTCCATGGTCTGGCGAAGGATCTCGAACTGGCGGCGCGCCACCGCCTGCATGCCTTCTGCCGCCAACTGATTGGCCGCAGTCACCGCTTCGATATTCTTGCGCTGGGTGGCCAGCAGGGCGTCCATGTCGACGCCGGGAACCTTGAAATCCGCCATCATCTTGTTGATATCCATATCCCACATGGGAGGGGTCTGCTTCGCCATCGCCGTCGGGCTCCTGTACGCTCATGGGGCGGGCCGCGCCCCTACTTTTGTGCAGTGCAACAGGGCGTGTCCTACTCCCCATTCTGCCTATGAGTCAATTACTATTGTGCAGCGCAACATAAACATTACGCGACTGTGTCCGGCGGCGGGTCGGCGGGCGGAGTGTGCCGGCGGCCACCGCGTTCGAGCGTCGCCGCCAGCTGATCGGCCTGATTCAACCGGCTGTCCAGCGCCTTCATCGTCCGCGCCATGTCGGGCGTATCGTCGTCTATCCACACCCTGAGCACAAGCAGGTAGAGGGTCGCCAGCACGCGCACCTTGGCGAGGCCGAGCACGCCCCGCACGGGGATGTCGGCGCCCTCCAGCGCCCAGCGCATCGACCGCTCGAGCTGCGGCAACTGCGCCAAGGCGGCCAGCGGGTCGGCGCGCAAATCCCGGGCAATCGCGGTCACGCCGGGCCGGTAGGGCACCAGCGCGTCGAACCGCCGCATCAACAGATCGAACAGGCGGTCGCGCGGCGGATCCTGGGGATCGGCCGGGCCGTCCGCCAGCATGGCCTCGTCGACCAGCCGGCCGAAACCGGCGAGGACCGCCATCTTCGACGGAAAATACCGGTACATGTCGGCCAGCGGCACCTTCGCCTCGGCGGCGATCCCGGCGAGGGTCACGCGCCGCCACCCAAGCTCGCCCGCCAGGGCGAGCGCCGCCTTCACGGCCTGTTGCTGACCATCGGCTTTCTTCGCCATCGTGTCGGCACCCCTCTAGACGTCGCCGGCGAGCCGCCGGTACGCGCCGGTCAGCGTAATCTGTCAGCGCGGGAGCGCAAAGACCGGTGTGAAAATGGCCGGTCAGAGGACGTGATACATCTCGACGGCGTCCTGGAGCGCCTCGGTCAACGACACCATCTGCTGGGTCAACGGCATGATCGACTGGTGATCGGTTTGGCCGGTCTGGGTGGCGTTCTCCAGGACCGTGCGGTGCGTCTCCCACATGCGCCAGACCTCGTCATAGTGGTCCTTGAGATCCTGGTTCGGCGTTCGTCAGCCCAACAGGGCGCTGTCGAACCGGGTGCAGTTTTGCAGCAGCATCTCGCGGTACATCATTTCCATAATCCGAGCAATTTTCCCTTGCCGGACTGACGACCGGCGTGACCACGTCGCCGCGGATATCACGATGTGTGTTTGGCGATATCGGCCATCGTGCCGCCGGTCAGGTTGACCAGTTGCCAGGGCGTCAGCTCGAACACCGCGCGCGGCGTGCCGGCCGCGGCCCAGATGATCGGGAACTGGAACAGGTCGGTGTCGATCAGCACGAGCGGCGGGTCGTCGTGCCCGACCGGCGGCACGCCGCCGATGGCGAATCCGGTCCGTTCGCGGACAAAGTCGGCATCGGCCCGCAGCACTTCTTCGGGCCCGATCCGGATCGAGACGATCTGCGCCACCGCGCGCTCGTCGACTCGGTTGACTCCGCTGGCGACGACCAACAGCGAGGAGTCGGTCCGCGCGGTCCGGAAGACCAGGGATTTGGCGATCTGCCCCACCGTGCAGCCGATCGCCGCCGCCGCCGCCGCGGCAGTGCGGGTCGATTGCGACAGCTCGACAACGGGCTTGTCATGGCCAAGCCGCGTCAGTTCGTCCTGCACCCGGCGTGCGCTCCCGCTGAGTTCGGACATGGTCGGGCTACACTCCAAGCTCCTTCGACCGCAGCGCGGCGGCGGCGATTGCGCGGTCGAACAGCGGCTGCACGCCGTCCGCCGCCATCAGGACCTCCAGTGCCGCCTGGGTCGTCCCGCCGGGGCTCGTGACATTCCGTCGCAGCACCGCGGCGTCCTCGGCGGAGCCGTCGGCCAGCGCCCCGGCGCCAACGACCGTCTGCCGCGCCAGCCGCATCGCCAGCGCCGCCGGCAACCCGGCGGCGGCGCCGGCCTTGGCCATCGCCTCGATCAGCAGGAAGACATAGGCCGGTCCGCTGCCCGACAGAGCCGTGACGGCATCGAACAGCGATTCCTCGTCAACCCATTCGACCGCGCCGCCGGCCGCCATCAGAGACTGGCACAGATCGCGCTGGGCCGGGGTCACCGTCGCCGTGGCGACCAGCACCGAGATACCCTGTCCGATCGCCGCCGGGGTGTTGGGCATGGCGCGAACGATCGCCGCGTCGGCGCCCAATCGCGCCGTGAAAAAGGCGATCGTGCGCCCCGCGGCGATCGACAGGAATGCCGTGCCGGGTCCGACCAACCGCCGGTAGGGCGGCACCAGCTCGTCCATGACCTGCGGCTTGACCGCGAACACGACGACATCGGGGCGACAATCGGCGGGCAGGTCGTCCAGGCGCCCATGCCTGACCACCGAGTCGCCGCCGGGGACGGCGTCCGCATCGGGTTCGATGACGTCGATCCGTTCGGCGCCGCCTGCCTTGACCCAGCCGGCGAGCAACGCGCCGCCCATCCTGCCGCAGCCGACAAGCAGTACCCGATGCGCCATCGCCTCACCCCTAGGAGCTTGTCCGAGTAATGCTTACGGTCCGCATCGACCAGGGATACGCGAGTGTCAGGAGCGGGCGCGCCGGCGATGCCGGGCGCATCGTCAAGCGTCCGCGACGCCGCACTCGCGTATCCCTG
>JAZFQW010000460.1:0-2382 GCA_036445335.1 Alphaproteobacteria bacterium
GCGGCCGCTCCGAGATCGACTGGCTGCGCGACGTCGAGGGCGGCTCGGTGTATCTGCGCCTATCGACGCGGCCGATCGCCCAGCCCGAGCGCAGTTTCGACGACGCGATCAGGGGCGGTGTCATCGCCGGCGGCTACTGGCTCGAGGCGCCGGCACCGGGGGCGTCGATCGCCATCGCCTATTCGGGCGCGGTGGCGCCAGAGGCGCGGGCGGCGTGGGAGCAACTGGTCGATGAAATGCCGGGCGCGGGCCTGCTCGCCGTCACCTCCGCCGACCGCCTCAACGCCGGCTGGCACGCCGCCGAGCGCGCCCGCCAGTCGGGAACGGCGACGGCGCGCGCCACCGTCGAGCGACTGCTGGCGCCGCTGGCGCCCGAGGCCGGGTTGGTGACCGTCGCCGACGGCCATCCGGGGACCCTCGAATGGCTGGGGTCCGTCGACGGCCACCGGGTGCGCTCCCTGGGGGTCGAACATTTCGGCCAGTCCGGCGACATCCCGGATCTGTTTCGCCACTACCGCATCGACACCGATGCCATCCTCGACGCCTGCGCCGCCGTCTGCCTCGACAGCCTCGCGGGGCGGGGCGCGAGCGCGCCGGAGTGACGGCACACGGCGAGACCTTCATCGTCGTCGGCGCCGGGCATGCCGGCGGCCGCGCGGTCGAGGCGCTGCGCAATCAGGGCTTCGCCGGCCGCATCGTGCTTACGGGCGCCGAGCCGCACTTGCCCTATGAGCGCCCGCCCCTGTCCAAGGAGCTGATGCAGGACAAGCCGGGCTACGCCTTTTCCTTTATTCGCGATCGGGCCTTTTACGACGAGAACGAAGTCGAGCTGTGCCTGGGCGTGGCGGCAACGGCGCTCGATGTTTCAGCCAAGCGGCTCCGGCTGGCCGACGGGCACGAGCTGGCCTGGGACAGGCTGCTGCTCACCACTGGCGGCCGGGTGCGCCGCCTCGATCTGCCCGGCGCCGACCTCGCCAACATCCACACATTGCGCACCGTCGACGACAGCCGCGCCATCACCTCCGGCCTGACCCCAGGGGCGCGGGCGGTCATCGTCGGTGGCGGCTTCATCGGCCTCGAGGTGGCGGCGAGCGCCCGCCGGCGCGGCGCCGAGGTGACGGTGCTGGAGGCGGCCGACCGGCTGATGGGCCGCGCCGTGGCGCCGGATGTGGCGGCGCTGTTCGTCGACCTGCATCGCGCGGCCGGCGTCGAGGTGCGGCTGGGCGCCGCCGTCGCCGGCTTCGAGGGCACCGCCGCCGTGAAGGCGGTGGCCACCGGCGACGGCGACCATCCGGCGGACCTCGCGGTCGTCGGGATCGGCATCGCGCCGGAGACGGAGCTGGCCGCGGCGGCGGGTCTCGCCGTCGACAACGGCGTCGTGGTCGACGAACATTGCCGCACCTCTGCGCCCGATATCTTCGCCGCCGGCGACGCCACCAACCACTTCAATCCCCGCTATGGACGCCACATGCGGCTCGAGTCCTGGCACAACGCCCAGAACCAGGCGATCGCGGCGGCGCGCGCCATGTGCGGCGACGATGCGCCCTATGCCGAGGTGCCGTGGTTCTGGTCCGACCAGTTCGACGCCAACCTGCAGATGGCCGGGGTGCCGGCGACCTGGGACGAGACCGTCAGCCGCGGCGACCAGGTGCAGCGCAATTTCATCAGCTTTCAGATCGCGGGCGGCAGGGTGGTCGGCGCCACCGCGATCAATAGGGCGCGGGACATGACGGTCGCTCGCCGCCTGATCGCCCGGGAGAGCCCGGTGACCCTCGCCGCCCTCGCCGACGAAGACACGCCACTCCGCTCCCTGCTCGGCTGAGACGCCCTCATCGGTTGAACCAGGTCAAGGCGCCGCGCCGGAATGTTTTTTTTTGGCGGTGAATTTGCTAGCCTCGCCTTGCTGTACCCTAGAGGCGGCGCGGAAAACCCATGCTCAAGAATATCCATCCGCTTCTCAGTGGCGAGCTATTGTGCGTGTTGCGTGCGATGGGCCACGGTGACGAGCTCGCCCTCGTCGACGCCAATTTCCCGGCGGCATCGACGGCGCGCCGTGTCGTGCGGCTTGACGGAGCCAATGTCATCGAGGCCGGCGAGGCCATCCTTTCGGTGTTGCCGCTCGACAGCTTTGTCGAACATTCGGTGTTTCGCATGGAGGTGGTCGGCCGGGCACAGGAGATTCCGCCGGTGCAGGAGGAATTCGTCGCCCTCGTGACACAAAGCGCCGGCAAGCCGCTGTCAATGGGCGCCCTGGAACGCCACACCTTCTATCGCCGCGCCGCGACCGCCTTTGCCGTCGTCGCCACCGGCGAAACCAGACAGTACGGCGATTTCATTTTGGTCAAGGGCGTGATCGGACCCGACGGAACGGTCGTCTAGGAC
>JAZFQW010000461.1:0-7016 GCA_036445335.1 Alphaproteobacteria bacterium
GTGCCTTTGAAGGCGGCCGCCGGCTTGAAGCCGACGGATTTGCTGGCGCTGATCCGCATGGTCTGGCCAGTCTGCGGATTGCGGCCCATACGCGCCGCACGCTTCTTGACACTGAACTTGCCAAAGCCCGGGATCTGAACCTCGCCGGCTCTCCTGCAGTTCTTCATGATCGTATCGAAGATACCGTCCACCGCCTTGCGGGCGTCGGTCTTGGTACAGCCGGTCATGCCGGCAACCATATCGACGAAATCGTCTTTGGTACTCATCCTTGCCCTCGCTGTGTCAGACATCGATTGCACTTAGGTCGGCTGCTCGCAGAGCGGCGGCGCCTACAGCCCGGACTCTGGAATTCCAAAGCGGTCAATGGCACGGCCAAGCAGCCTTGAGTACGCCAACTAGGCATCTAATTATGAGTAAATCCTGAATCCCTCGATTTTCGATAAATCTCTGGCAGTCGCCTGCGCCTCGACGTGGAGGGCGGTGCCGTCAGTCGAACATCGTGTTGGGCAGGACCAGCGCGATCTCCGGAAACGCGACCAGCAGGGCCAGGCATACGATCATGGCCAGCCAGAACGGCACGATGCCGGCGAAGATGTCCTTCATCGGCACGCCCTCGGCAATGCCCTTGACGACGAACACGTTGACCCCGACCGGCGGGCTGATCAGGCCCATCTCCAACACGATCACCAGCACCACGCCGAACCAGATCGGGTCGAATCCCAGCCCGACGACCAGCGGGAACACGATCGGCATGGTCAGCACCAGGATGGCGAACCCCTCCAGGAACGTGCCCAGGACGATGTAGGCGGCCAGGATGATCAGCAGCGCGCCGTAGCGCCCCACCTCCAGCCCCAGCAGCGCCTCGCCCAGGGTCGTCGGGATGTGGCTCAGCGCCAGGAAGGGGCTGAAGATGTGCGCGCCGATCAGGATCAGGAACGACATCGCCGTCGTCTGCGTGCTCTGCAGCAGCACCGTCGACAGGACCGGCCACGACAGCGCCCGCCGCGCCACGGCGACCAGCATCGCCACGAAGGCGCCGACGCCGGCCGCCTCGACCGCCGTGAAGACGCCGCCATAGATGCCGCCAATGGTCAGCAGCACGATGCCGACCATCGGACCGGCCTTGACCAGCGCGGTCAGCCTGGCGCGCAGTGCCGTCACCGGTCCCGCAGGCCCCAGCGCCGGCCGTATCCGGGTCAGCAGGTAGATGGTGGCGACGAACAGCCCGGTCAGCAGGATGCCCGGCAGCACGCCGGCCAGGAACAGCCGGCCGATCGACTGCTCGGTCAGCACCGCGTAGATGACGAAGCCGGTCGACGGCGGAATCAGGATCCCCAAGGTACCGCCCGCCGCCACCGCGCCGGTCGCCAGGCGCGGGTCGTAGCGGTAGCGCTGCATCTCCGGCAGCGCCACCCGTCCCATGGTAACCGCCGACGCCACCGACGAGCCGCTGAGCGCGGCGAAGCCCGAGCAGCCGACGATGGTCGCCGAGGCCAGACCGCCGCGCCAGTGGCCGATCCAGGCGTAGGCCGCGGCATAGAGGTCGCGGCTCATGCCCGAGGCCGTGGCGAAGTTGCCCATCAGGACGAACAGCGGGATCACGCTCAACTCGTAGAATGAGGCGATGACGAAAGTCTCGCTGGCCAGGGTGGCGTACGCAGCCGGCCAGCCGTTCAACGCGGCAATGCCGAACAGGCCGACCAGGATCAGCACGATCGCCACCGGCATCCTGACCGCCAGCAGCGCGAACAGCCCGCCCAGGCCGATGATGCCGATCGTCCCCGCGCTCATCGCCCGCCCCCCGGCGCCAGCGCCGCGACCGCCTGGCCGACCAGCACCAGCCCATAGAGCGCGGCGCCGAACGCGATCACGTAGTAAAACGGCTCGAACGGGATCACCAGCAGGTTGGAGGCGGAGCCGAACAGGCTGGCGCGCCCGCCGCTGACCACCGAGCGCCACGCCAGCGTGAACAGAACGCCGGCGCCTGCCAGCGAGACCGCCGCGTCGATCCGCGCCGCCGCACGGCGCCCCAGCGCCTGCACGAACAGGTCGACCGCGACGTGGCCGCCCTTGCGCCCGCAATGGGCCATGGACAGGAAGACGACGACGATCAGCGCCAGTTGCGACATGTCCTGGGCGCCGAAGATCGGCGCATTGAAGGCATAGCGCATGACGACGTCGGCGACCGTCAGCAGCACCAGCAACACCAGCACCACGCCGGCCAGCAGGGCCAGGCCGCGCACCAGCCGGTCGAACCAGACGATCGCCCGCGGCCGGTGATCGGCGGGGCCGTCCGCGCCGCCCTTTGAGGCACTGTCAGCCATCGGACGCCATCGCATCTTGCGCGGCGGCCGGCGCACCGACGGAAACCGCTCCGCCGCGCACACTTTCCGCGACGGCTCCGACCGGGCCGCCCGATTTCGGAGCCTTATGAGATCGCCGCACCCTTGCCCGGCCCCGGCGTGCTGGTATCGGCGTTCAGCCGCCGGCCTTCATCGCGTCGATGGTGGCGCGCGCCGGCACGCCGGAGGCCTCGGCGTCGTTCAGGACATCCTCGCGCACGACGTTCAGGATATCCTCGAACCGCGCCACCTCGTCGGCCGGCAGTTCGATCACCTCCTTGTTCGGATCGGCGCGCATCGACTCCACCGCCCGGGCGCCGCAGTCGCCGTAGGAGGCGGCCGCCTCGAGGCTCATCTCGCGGCCGGTCAGCCGGTCCAGCACCACCCGGTCGTCGTCCGACAGGCCGTCCCAGCTGGCTTCGTTCATCACCAGGAAGAAGGCGGCGACGCCCAGCGGCAGGCCGACGGTGAAATGGTTGGCGACCTCGCCGATCTTGAACGCCGGGATCACGCACGGCCCGACCAGCAGCCCGTCGACGATGCCGGTGTTGAGCGCGTTGTACATCCGCGGCGCCGGCATCGCCACCGGGGTGGCGCCCAGCGCCTCCACGGTGCGGCCCATGACCGCGCCGGGGACGCGGATCTTCATCCCCGCCAGATCGTCGAGCGAGCGGATCGGCCGGTCGCGGGTCATCAGGATATTCGGCTCGTTGGTCCAGATCCCCAGCACGTGGACTCCACGATACTCGTCGGCCAGATGGTCGTCGAAGGCGTTCCACAGCATCGCGGTCGCCTCGACCGGGTCGTCGGCCAGGCCGGGCAGCTCGACCAGCAGGGTCCGCGGGAACTGCGGCGAGGTGTAGCCCTGCAGGCCGAAGGCGACGTCCGCCACGCCCTCGACGGCGCGCATGTATTGCTGCTGCGGCCCGGCGCCCAGCTCGCCGCCGGGATAGATCCGCATGGTCAGCGCGCCGCCGGTCGCCGCCGCAACCTCCTCGGCCAGCGGCGCCATCAGCGCCCGGTGCATGACGTGCTGCGGCGCCATGAAATGCGCGATACTGAGCTCTTCCGCAGCCGCCGTTGCGGCCGGCCCGCCGACCGCCATGGCCGCGAGCGCCGCCGTCAAGACATGTTGTCTCAGATCCTTGAGCATCGTTCCCTCCCCCTTCGATGGCGTCGTCGCGATCGTTCGCATCACATCCCGCCCGCCCGCCGTCCGGCCGGGCCCGGCATTGATGCATTTTCGCCGCGAGATCGGCCGGCTCGTCCTGCCGGGTCGTCCGGTCCGGCGGCCACTCCACGGTACTATAGGTCTCGCCGGATTTCCCGGTAAACTCGTTGGGGGCACGAACAGGCGGGCGCCAAAGTCTTGATGTCACACCGAAAGCGGACGCTCCGCGGCACCATGCCGGCGGCCCGGGGCCGATGAACCGGCGATACCGGGTGATCGTAATCGGCGCCGGCCCGACCGGTCTGGCGCTCGCGCTGGCGCTCGGCATGGCCGGCGTCGACGTGCTGGTGCTGGAGGCCGAGCCGGGCCTGACCCGCGACTTGCGCGCCGGCTCGTATCACCCGCCGACGATCGAGATGCTGGCGGGGCTCGGCGTCGCGGAGCGAATGCACGACGCCGGCATCGTCGTGCCGGTCTGGCAGGTCCGCGACCGGGTCGACGGCGTGATCGCCGAGTTCGACCTGTCGCTGCTGAGGGACGAGACGCCCTATCCCTACCGCCTGCACCTGGAACAGCACCGCCTGACGCCGATGCTGCTCGACCGGCTGACCGCCACGTCGTCGGTCACCGTCCGCTTCGGCGCCGAAGTGACCGCCGTCGAGCAGGACGCCGAGCGGGTCACCGTCGCGGTCGGCGACGAGCGGCTGCACGCCGACTGGCTGGTCGGGTGCGACGGCGCGCGCAGCGTCGCCCGGCGGTCCCAGACCATACCGTTCGAGGGGTTCACCTGGCCGGAACGGCTCCTGGTGGCCAGCACGACCTACGATCTGGGCCGGCACGGCTTCGCCGACGCCGGCTACATCGCCGACCCCGACGACTGGGCGGCGGTCTTCCGGGTGCCCGACGACGGCCCGCCCGGCCTATGGCGGATCGCCTATCCGACCGACCACGCGGTCCCCGAGGCCGAGGTGTTGGCCGACGACGCGATCCAGCCGCGCCTCGCCAAGATCCTTGAGCATGTCGACACCGGGGTCGAGCGCTACACGCTCAAATACCGCCGCACCTACCGCGTGCACCAGCGCGTCGCCGAGACCTTCCGACGCGGCCGCGTCGTCCTCGCCGGCGACGCCGCGCATCTCAACAACCCGCTGGGCGGGTTCGGCCTCAACGGCGGAATCCACGACGCGGTGAACCTGGCCGAAAAGCTGGTCCGCATCGTCGGCGGCGGCGACGCGCGCCTGCTGGATCTGTACGACCGCCAGCGCCGGCCGATCACCGTCGCGTTCATCCAGGCGATGAGCATCCGCAACAAGCGCATGATCGAGCAGCGCGACCCAGCCGTGCGCCGCCGCCACCAGTCTGAGCTGCGCGCCACCGCCGCCGACCCGGCCAAGGCCAGGGCCTACCTCATGGACTCCTCGATGCTCAGCTCGGTCCGCGACGCCGCCGCCGTGACGTGACAGCTCCGCGCGGCACTCACCGCTCGCCCGGCCGGCGGCCCTCGTAGGCGTCCCGCAGCAAGGCGAGCACGCCGTCGCGGTCGGCGGGACGGGGGTTGTATTTCAGGGTCCGCACAGTGTCCTCGGCGCAGCGGACGAGGCCGTCGGCCGGCATGCCGAGGGACTTCAGGTCGGTCGGCGCGCCCATCCGCCGCGCCAGGTCGTACAGCGCGGCGGGCGCGTCCGCGGCGGCCATGGCGCGGCGGATCGCGGCCATGGCGTCCGGGGCCGCCGGCGCGTTGAAGGCGGCGGCGTGGGGCAGGATCACCGCGTTCGACTCGCCGTGCGGAATGTCGTAGAGCCCGCCCAGCACGTGGCAGATGCGGTGGTGGATGGCGATGCCGGCCAGCCCGACCAGCAGGCCGCCGAGAAAGCCGCCATAGAGCGCTAGGGTGCGCGCGGCGATGTCGTCGGGCCGCGCCACGCTGGCCGGCAGACCGGTCGCGAACGCGCCGATCGCCGCCTCCGCCAGGGTGGCGGCCACCGGGTTGGGCCGCGCCGGATAGAGCGCCTCGACACAGTGCGCCAGCCCGTTCATGCCGCTGGTCGCGGTGTGATGCGGTGACAACGACAGCGTCAGCAGCGGGTCGTAGAGGACGGTCGAGGCCATGCAGCCCGGATCGTTCCAGGTGCGTTTCTGGTCGCCGATCTTGATGCCGTAGATCGATGTCTGCTCCGACCCGGAATAGGTCGTCGGCACGACGACCAGCGGCCGGCCGGTCCTGACCCTGATGTACTTGCCCAGGCCGATCGTCGAGCCGCCGCCGACCGCGACGACGCCGTCGGCATCCACCGCGCCGAACATCGCCAGCGCCGCGTCGACGGTCGGCTCCGGGCAGTGCGGCCGGGCGCCGTCGAACACCCCGGCGCACAAGTCTCCCAGGGCGTCGATCAGCGGCGCGGCGCGCGCGCGCGCGCCCGTCGAGCCGCACACCAGCACCCGCGAGGCGCCCAGGCGGCGGACCTCCGCCGGCAGGGATTCCGCCTTGCCGGCGCCGAACACCGTGCGCACGCCCAGCGGCCCGAACTCGAAATCCATCGGCGCCTTCCCCTTTACACTCCTGGCTCCGCCGCGCACCTATCCCTGACCGGCGAGGAGTGCGCGGACGGCGGCCGACGTGACTGCCCGTCCCGATGCGGTGTAGGCCTCGTGATTGCGCTCGATGTCGCGCAGCTTGTAGAGGTAGTTGACCATCAGCCCGAGCGAGCGGCTCATGCCCTTGGCCGAGACGTCGCCCAGCCAGTTCAGCCGCTCGACGCGCGCGCCGTTGCTGAGGTGGAAATGCGCCACCGGATCGAGCGCCCGGTCGGCCCTCTTCGCCTGCGCCAGATAGCGCGCGCACAGCCGCATCAGCGGCCCCTTCAGCGCCTGCGCCAGAGCCTCGTCGAAGTGCCAGTCAGTGGCCGACAGCACCGCCTTCAGGCCATCGTCGCCACCGCAGGCGGCGGCCAGCTCGCGGCGGTCGCCGGGCGCCAGCCGGCCGTGCTCGCCCTCCTCCAGCAGCCCGGTCAGATGGCGTCGGAAGCCGGGAATCGGCGACAGCGTGGCGAACGTCTTCAGCCCCGGCAGGTCCTTGGCCAGGTCGTCGACCACCCGCTTGATGAGGAAGCTGCCGAAGCCGACCCCCTGCAGTCCCCTCTGAGTGTTGGAGATCGAATAGAACACCGCGGTGTCGGCGGCGGTCGGATCGGTCGTCGGCGCGGTCTCGTCCAGCAGCGTCTGGATTCCCGCCGACATGCCGGTAACCAGCGCGACCTGAACGAAGATCAATGGCTCGTCCGGCATGCTGGGGTGGAAATAGGCATAGCAACGGCGATCGGAATCGAGCCGGTGCTTCAGGTCGTCCCACGAGCGGATCTCGTGCACCGCCTCGTACGCGATGAGTTTTTCCAACAGCGCCGCCGGGGCGTCCCAGGTGATCCGCCTGAGGTCCAGGAACCCGACGTCGAACCACGACGTCAGCAGGCCGCGCAGGTCGTCGTCGAGGCCGCGCAGCTCGGCCC
>JAZFQW010000462.1:0-8340 GCA_036445335.1 Alphaproteobacteria bacterium
TTCTCCAACGCGGTGATCGACGCCTTCGCCCATCACGGCGTCACCCACATGCCGATGCCGCACACCGCTTGGCGGATCTGGCAGCAATGCGACGCGCTGGGCATCGGCCGTTAGCGGTCGCGTATGACGCCCGGTGAGGGCAAGGGCGGGGCCGGCAAACCGGTCCCGCCTGGCGCCCGAAGCGAGGCCGCGACGGGGCCGGGGCTCGACCTGTCGCGCGATGCGCTTCTGGCGCGCCTCGCCCAGACCGGCTACGTCGCCGATCCGCAACTGGCGATGGCGATCACGCTGATGCGGCAATTGCAGCGACCGTTGCTGCTGGAGGGCGACGCGGGGGTCGGCAAGACCGAAGTGGCCAAGAGCCTGGCCGCCGCCACCGGGGCACGGCTGATCCGGCTGCAATGCTACGAGGGGCTCGACGCCCACACCGTGGTCTACGAATGGAATTACCAGCACCAGCTTCTCGCGATCAAGATCCGGGAGGGCGAGAAGATCTCGGCGGCGGAAAAGGAGAGCCACATCTTCGAAGAGGCGTACCTGCTGCGCCGCCCGCTGCTCGAGGCGATCAGCCAGGACGATCCGCCGGTGCTGCTGGTCGACGAGATCGACCGCGCCGACGAAGAATTCGAGGCCTATCTGCTGGAGGTTCTGTCGGACTTCCAGATCAGCATTCCCGAATTGGGCACGATCCGCGCGGTGTCGATCCCGTCGGTGATCCTGACCTCGAACGCCACCCGCGAGCTCAGCGATGCGCTGCGTCGGCGCTGCCTCTATCACTATGTCGACTACCCGACCGAGGACAAGGAACTGCGGATCGTGTCGGCCCGGATGCCCGGCATCGAGCCGTCGCTGGCCGGGCAGATCGTCCGCTTCGTTCAGGCGGTGCGGCGCGAGGATCTGCGCAAGAAGCCGGGCATCGCCGAGACGCTGGACTGGGCCGCCGCCCTGGTCGGGCTCGGCGTCGGCGACCTGCGCGACGATCCGCAAGCGCTGCAACACAGCCTGCTGTGCCTGCTCAAGACCCGCGAGGACACGCAGGCGATGCCGCTGGAGGTCATGGAGCGGCTGGTCGGCAAGGCGGTATGAGCCGCGTGCTGGCCTATCCCGCCGCGCCGCAGCCGGTGGCGCGCCGGCTGCTCGGGTTCGTGCGGCTGTTGCGCGACAACGGCTTCGCCGTCGGCATCCGCGAGGGCGAGGACGCGCTGGCGCTGGCCGACGGCATCGACCTGTCGCGGCCCCATGCACTGCGCCGGGGCCTGCGCGCGCTGTTGTGTTCATGCCGGGCCGACTGGCGCCGCTTCGACGATCTGTTCGATGCGTTCTGGCGGCGCCGCGGCGTCAAGCGGGCCGCGCGGGTCGCCGGCGACGCCGGCCGCCGCCGCATGGGCCCGCCTCGGGACGGCGCCGCCGACGGACCGCCAGGGCAGCCCGATCGGGTCGACCGCGGCGCCGGTGGCGATCCGGCCGACGGCCACGGCCGCCACCAGGGCGCCAGCGCGGCGGAGACCCTGGCCGTCACCGACCTGCGCCACATCGTCGATCCCGAAGACCTGGCCCGCGTCAACGCGCTGACCGAGCGGCTGGCGGCGCGCATGCGCTACCGGCTGACGCGCCGTACGCGGGTGCACGCGCGGGGCCGCCGGATCGATCTGCGCAACACCATCCACCGCAGCATCCGCCACGGCGGCACGCCGCTCGACCTGGCGTTTCGGCGGCGGCGTCAACGCCCGCTGCGACTCGTCGTCATCCTCGACGTCAGCGGCTCGATGAGCCTCTACAGCACCTTCTTCGTGCGCTTCATTCGCGGCGTGATCGACAATTTCCGCGAGGCCGACGCCTTCGTCTTCCACACCCGGCTGGTGCCGATCGGCGCCGTGCTGCGCGACCGCAACCTCGAACGGGCGGTGGAACGCATGGCGCTGATGGCCGCCGGCTGGTCGGGCGGAACCAGGATCGGCGAGAGCCTGGCGACGTTCAACCGACACCACGCCGCCGGCGTCCTCAACCGTCGCACAGTGGTGATGATCGTCAGCGACGGATACGACACCGGGCCGCCGGAACGGCTCGGCGAGCAGCTTCGCCTGGTGAAACGGCGGGCACGGCGGGTGGTTTGGCTAAACCCGATGATCGGCTGGCAGGACTACCAGCCGGTAGCGGCCGGCATGCAGGCCGCGTTGCCGCATATCGATCTGTTCGCCCCGGCGCACAATCTGGCGAGCCTGGCGGCGCTGGAACCCTATCTGGCGAAGCTGTAGCCTGAGGCCAGGGTGAGAAGTGCCGGCGAGGAGTGTGACATGACCGACGACCACGACCGCATCATCGACTGCATGGCGCGCATGACCGGCGATAAGCAGCCATTCGCGCTCGCCACCATCGTGCGTACGGTCGACGCCACCGCCGCCAAGCCGGGCGCCAAGGCGGTGATCCGCGCCGACGGCACCATGGAGGGTTGGATCGGCGGTGCCTGCGCCGAGGGCGCGGTCCGCAAGGCCGCGTCGGCCGCGCTGATCGATGGCCGGACCCGGCTGATCCGCATCCATCCCGGCGGCGCCGGGGTCGGCGCCGACCGCGTCGAGGAGTTCAACAGCGCCTGCCCCAGCCGCGGCACCATCGAGGTCTTCATCGAGCCGATCCTGCCGCGGCCGTCGCTGCTGGTGGTCGGCGCCTCGCCGACGGCGCGGGCGCTGTGCGCGGTCGGCAGGGCGGCGGGGTTCGCGGTGACCGTGGCCGCGCCGACGAAGGACTTGGACCCGGACGTCGAGGCGGACGCCCGCATCGCCGGTTTCGACCTGTCGGCCGATCCGCGCAGCGCCGACAGCTTCATTGTCGTCGCGACTCAGGGCCGTCGCGACCGCGCGGCGCTGGCGGCCGCCCTGGCTACCGGCGCCGCCTACGTCGCCTTCATCGCCAGCCGCCGCAAGGCCACTGCGTTGAAGCGGCAACTGGTCGAGGCCGGCGCCGACCGCGGCCGCGTCGCGGCGATCCGTGCACCCGCCGGGCTCGACATCGGCGCGGCGACGCCCGGCGAGATCGCCCTGTCGGTGCTGGCCGAGATCGTCCGCGAGCGCCGGCTGGGCGCGCCGGCGCACCGCGAGCGGGCGGAGGTTCCGGCGCAACCGCCCGTCGCCGACGCGGATGCCGCCATCTGATCGACCGACGTCCCGACTGTCGCCGCACGGTTCATATTGGCGGCACCTGTGGCGTCGAATTCTGGTAAAATATTCCGTGTGCCGATGAGATGAAGTTGCGCGCCGCCGTCTGGTTCCGTGCGCGTCAATTCATATCTTCGCTCATAACGAGAACGGGGGATGCCGATATGTACGCATTCACGAAACGAACTCTAATCTCCGCGATTTACTGTGCTGTCGCTTTGTCCACGGCAGGGCTGACGACGCCAGTATCGGCCGAAATCCAGGACTTCTATGTCCGGAACAACGGCGGCAACTACGTCTGGTACATCTACGTGTCGCCGAACTATTCGGACTCGTGGGAGGACGATGTCCTGGGAAAAGATGTCCTGGACCCTTACACCGAGATCTTGATCGAGATGACGGGATTCGGCAAACAGTGCATCTTCGACGTCAAGGTGGAGGATGAGAACGGCTATGCCCGCGAGTACTACGATGTCGATCTGTGCAGCGTGCTGTACGTGGACTTCCCGTAGGCCGTGGCTCCGGCGCGGTGGCGCCGATTGGTCCGGAAGCGACTCCGCGCCGGGCGGCGCTTCGGGGAAGCCCGGCGCGCGCAGATACTCCTCAGCCGATCTTCGAGGACCTTGACGACCTGGGTCGACCAGGCGCGATCGCCGTAGGCTTGCCGCGATTGCTCGAAAAAGCGGTCGACCGGCTCCGCCAGCGCCGCGCGGCGTTCCTGCCCTGTCGGCGCGACGGCGCCGCGCGGACCGCGGCCAGTGCGAGAAGTGCGGGCTAGGCGAAATTGGCGCCGTTCCTGACCAGCCGTGCCGCGCCGCCGCTGGTAGCCGTTCACCGTCGCGGTCCGGCCTGTCCATACGAATTTCCGAATTAGGCTCTGGATTTGCCGGACCCCTGTATCACTCGGGCGGGCGGCACGGTCGATCCAGGCCGGCTGGTGAGCCGCACCGTGGCGCTGGAGGAGGCGGGCGACGTGCTCGCCGCGATGGACGGCTACGACACGCTCGGCCTCACGGTGTTTGACCGGTCCCTGACCGCCGGCGCCTCCGGTCGGGACGGAAAATCGTCGGCCAGGGATCCGCGGTGTCGAAACTGGCGCGCTTCGGCCGTCTTAAGGATGAGTGCGACGCGGTTTCGTGCTCTCATGAGGAAAATCAGGGAGCGTAACGATGTCATACGTGATGCTGATCTACGAATCCGAAGACGCCTTGGCGGCACGATCGGACGAGGAGAGGAAGGAGGCCTATTGGGGGGCCTGGGGCGCCTACCACAAGGCGCTGATGGACGCCGGCGTGATCACCGGCGGCGCGTCGCTGCAGCCGGGTCACACCGGGACGACGCTGCGCCTGCGCCAGGGCGACCGTCAGGTGCAGGACGGACCCTATGCCGATACCAAGGAGCAGCTGGGCGGATACATGATCTTCGACGTGCCGACGCTCGACGCCGCGCTCGACTGGGCGGCGCGGTGCCCGGCCGCCGAATACGGCGCCGTGGAAATACGGCCGATCCACAAGATGGAGTAGGGCGGCGGCCGGATCATGGACCGACGCCGCGACGCGGAGCTGGCGGCGGGGCTGGCGGCCAGGGCATCGTACAGCCGGCTCGTCGCCTACCTCGCGGCCCGCACGCGCGACGTCGCCGCCGCCGAGGACGCGCTGTCCGACGCGTTCCGCGCCGCGCTGGAGACCTGGCCCGGGGACGGCGTGCCGCACCGGCCCGAAGCCTGGCTGCTGGCGACCGCCCGCAATCGATTGGTCGACGTGGCCCGGCATGACACCGTGCGAGACAGCGCCGCCGCGACCCTGCGGCTGGTCGCCGAAGAGGCCGAGGAGCAGGCGACGTCGGCGGCGGCGTTTCCGGACGAGCGCCTGAAGCTGCTGTTCATTTGCGCCCATCCGGCGATCGACGTCGGCGCCAGGACGCCGCTCATGCTGCAGACCGTGCTCGGCCTCGACGCCGCCCGGATCGCCTCCGCCTTCCTGGTCGCGCCGGCGACCATGGGCCAGCGACTGGTGCGCGCCAAGGCGAAGATCCGTGACGCCAGGATCGCCTTCCAGGTGCCCGAGCGCACCGAGTTGTCGGAGCGCCTCGACGCCGTCCTGGATGCGATCTACGCGGCGTTCGGCACCGGATGGGAGGACGCCGCCGGCGCCGATCCGCGACGCCGCGGCCTCGCCCAAGAGGCGATCTGGCTGGCGCGCCTGGCGATGCGACTGGTGCCCGAGGAGCCAGAGGCGCGCGGCTTGCTCGCGCTGATGCTCTATTGCGAGGCGCGGCGCCCGGCCCGACGGACCGCCCAGGGCGACTATGTTCCCTTGTCGGATCAGGACGTGCGGCTGTGGTCGCGACCGATGATCGCGGAGGCGGAGCGGGTGCTGGCCGAGGCCGCGACGATGAAGCCGACCGGGCGCTTCCAGCTCGAAGCGGCGATCCAGTCGGCGCACACCATGCGGGCGACCACCGGGCGTGCGAACTGGGGATCGATCGCGCTGCTGTACGAGAGCCTCGCGGCGACCGCGCCGACCGTCGGCGCCCTGATCGGACGGGCCGCGTCGCTTGCCGAGGATCGCGGACCCGACGCCGGCATGGCCGCGCTGGAGGCGATCGGCCGCGATCTCGTCGCCACCTACCAGCCCTATTGGGCGGTGCGTGCCGATCTGCTGGCCAGGCTGGGCCGTGTCGCCGAAGCCCACGCGGCGTACACGACCGCGATCGGCCTGGCCGAGGACCGGGCCGTGCGCGCGTTCCTGCAGAATCGGCGGTCGATGCTCGACGCGGGTTGACTCATCGACGGCGCCAACCCGCATCTCTCACACTGGCCACGGTCGCCGCGACAGCGCCGCGCAGACCGTGGCCAGTGTGAGGAGAGCGGGCTGGCGCATGCTTGAAGGCGTTGCGATTCGGTTCCATTTCCCATCGACCCCCGTTGCGACCGGTCAGACGAACTGCACGGCGACGCCGCCGAGCGGGCCGAAGTCCGCGTGCAGGGTGTCGCCCGGCTTGGCCCACACGGGCCGCGTGAAGGACCCCGACAGCATGATATGGCCCGGCTCGAGCACGGTGTCGAAGCGACCGAGCTTGTTGGCGAGCCAGGCGATGCCCAGCGCCGGATGGCCGAGCACGCCGCAGGCGAGACCGGTCTCCTCGATCTGCGAATTTCGGTACATCGCGCCGCCGACCCAGCGCAGGTCGACATCCATCGGGCCGATCGGGCGGCCGCCGATGACGATGCCGGCGGCCGCGCCATTGTCGGAGATGGTGTCGAAGATCTTGCGCGGGTTCCGGACCCGCGCGTCGATGACCTCGATCGACGGCACGATGTATTCGGTGGCGCGCAGCACGTCGAGCAGGCCGATGCCCGGGCCCTGGAGCGGCTTGCCCAGAACGAACGCCAGCTCGATCTCGACCCGCGGTACGCAATAGTCCGCATGGCGGACCTGGGCGCCGTCCTCGATCTTCATGTCGTCGAACAGGTATCCATAGTCGGGTTCGTCGATCTGCGATGACTCCTGCATGGCCTTGGAGGTGAGACCGATCTTGTGGCCGATGAGCTTCGCCCCGCCCGCCATTCTGCGGCGAGCCACCTCGCTGGAGATGGCGTAGGCGTCCTCGATGGTGATGTCGGGCCAGGTCGTGGACAGTTGCACCACCGGCTCGCGGTCGGTCGCGGCCTTGATCAGCAGCTCGACGGCTTTGCCGCGATCGGCGTCGGACAGCATGACGGATGGCTCCCTCGGTTATGCGATGGTTCGCTGCGCCTCAGACCCGTGGGCAAGTGCAGGGTCGGTCCCGGCCGCCTCCGGATCCCGCGCGAGCGTTCATTCGTGATTTCGTATTCGGTCCATGGCGGTGTCGCAGGTTAATGCATCGAACATCATAGAGCAGACTCAAAACCGATATTCAGCCGCTGTAGTTGGTTGTTTAGATATCCAGAAACCAAAACAGATGCGTCGAGCATGATCACCGCGGATCATTTGCGGGCCGTCCATGTTCCCGGCCCGGGCGAACCAGTGAACGCGTAAGGATCATAGGGCGTGGAACGCAACTTCCGGAAAGGGTCTACCATCGAATTTCGTGCGGAAAGGGCTGTTGTGGTTGCGACGATGGCTTGAGTTGTTCTTAGCTAGATTGGGATATTTCCAAAGCTCCGCCCTGCGGTTACCCGCTCAACTTCAAGTAAGATGCCAAAGGTGCGAGAATTAAGGCTGTGCGGGTTGACAGCATGACCAGTTGCTGCCGTCCCTGTGATTGGCGATTCATGGGGCGAATCGAATGGTCGAACGGCAGCCTGAGAGTGCAAGGCAGGAGTCCTGACCGGCGGGGTCCGACGGTCGCGGGCTCCCGGTTCGACACTGCTTTTCGCTCGCTGCGGCGTTCGGCGCTCGATTTTTCCGTCACGGGAAACCCCTGAGCCCGTCAGACGGTCCATGCGAGCCAATCCGTGATAGCCTCCGCGACCCAATGAACTTCAGAGCCAAGCCGTGCCATCGCGTGTGAACCACAGACTGTCCGTGGCCCCGATGATGGATTGGACGGACCGGCATTGCCGGGTGTTCCACCGCCTGCTGACGCGGCGCGCGCTGCTCTATACCGAGATGATCACCGCGGCGGCGATCCGACACGGCGACCAGGCGCGGCTGCTGCGGTTTTCGCCGGCTGAGCATCCGGTGGCGCTGCAGCTCGGCGGCGCCGATCCGGACGAGATGGCGTTCGCGGCGGAGACAGCCGAGGCGTTCGGGTATGACGAGGTCAACATCAATGTCGGCTGCCCCAGCGACCGGGTGCAGGCCGGCCGGTTCGGCGCCTGTCTAATGGCGGAGCCGGCGACGGTGGCGGCCTGCGTCGCCGCCATGGGCCGGGCGTGCGACCTGCCGGTCACGGTCAAGTGCCGCATCGGCATCGACGACCGCGACGACTACGACGACCTGCGCCGGTTCGTCGAGACCGTCGCGGCGGCGGGCTGCGGCACGGTCATCGTGCACGCCCGCAAGGCATGGCTGAACGGGCTGAGCCCCAGGCAGAACCGCGAGGTGCCGCCACTGCGCCACGACCTGGTGCACCGCCTCAAGCACGATCTCCCGGCGCTGGAGATCGTGCTCAATGGCGGGGTGCAGGACCTCGACCAGGCGGCGGTGCAGCTGGCCCACGTCGACGGCGTCATGGTCGGCCGGCTGGCCTATCAGAACCC
>JAZFQW010000463.1:0-2952 GCA_036445335.1 Alphaproteobacteria bacterium
GAAAGACCCTCGATCGCATTTTCGGAGATCGTGAAGGTCGCGGTGGGAGAATCGCCCGCCAAGATCTGGTTATCGGCGGTAAGCTCACCGTCGTCGTTCGGCGCGGGGCCAGCGCCAGCCGCGATGATCACGTTCAGCGGGTCGAGCAGCAAGGTTCCGGCGGCGCCGGCAGAGGCGCTGGTGTCGACCGCGCCGCGGAAGGCGAGCGACTGGGCGCCGGAGACCTCCACGAAGCCGCCGTCGCCGGTGGTGGCGCCGCCGCGGGCTCCAATGGTGCCGGCATAATAGGTGTATTCGTCGGACCAGACGACGGCGCGGCCGCCGTCGCCGGCCTCCGTCGCGCTGACGTCGATCGACGCACCGCTGGTCACCACGACCCGGCGCGCGGTGTCGATGCCGCCGCCGCCGCGGTAGTCGCCGCCGACCAGGACCTCGCCGCCGCCGGCGGCGCCCGAGGCGTCGATGACGGTGCCGTTGTCGAGGGCGATCAGCTCGCCCAGCACCTGGACCTGGCCGCCGGTCTCGCCGGACTCGTCGCCCGAGGCGTCGATCGTGCCGGAGACCCGGACGATGCCGGTGTCGCCGCCGTCGAGCAGGACTCGGCCGCCCAGGGTCGTCACGGTCTGCGCCTGGATGATGCCGGACATGTTGATGACGTTGTCGACCACGCCGTCGGCGGTGCTGGCGGCGATCAGCACGTTGCCGGCGGGCACGACGATCTCGCCGCTGTTGCTGACCAGGGCGGCCAGCCCGTCGGGCAGGTCGTCGACGTCGCCGGTCAGCGCGAAATGGATCAGCCCGTCGCCGGCGAAGTCGATGGTGAAGGTCGGGGTGCCGGCCAGCACCACGTGGCCGAGCGCGCCGGTGATCACCCCGGCGTTCTCCACCCCCGGCGCGACCAGGGCGGCGAGGCCGTGCTGCGCGATCGAGATCTCGCCCTGGTTGACCACGGTGGCGCCGGACACCAACGACGGCAGGTCGAAGGCGAAGCGGCCGTCGCCGTCCATGAAGTCGCGGTCCAGGATGTCGGCGGTCGAGGCCAGGAAGCCGTTGACGTCGATGATCGTGCCGCGCCCGGCGACGATGCCGTTCGGGTTGACCAGCCAGACGTTGCCGTTGGCCCTGAGGGTGCCCATCAGGTCGGAGCGGGCGGTGCCGGTGACCCGGTTGAGCGCGATCGAGCCGGAGTCGGGCTGGTTGAACGTCGTCGTCTCGCCGACGTCGATGCCGAAGCTGTCCCAGTGCAGGATGGCGCGGTCGGTCGACTGGTTGACCGTCACATCGCCCGGCGCGCTGACGATGGTGGCACCGCCGGCGACGACCGAGCCGCCTTCCGGGTTGCCCGCCGCCGGGGTCGCGCCCAGCAGCGCGGCGCCGAGCAGCGGCGCCCCCCAGAACAACATGCCGGTGCTCAGCGCGGTGGTGCCGCGACAGCGCGACCGCAGCCGCGCCAGTCGCCGGTGATCGTCGGTCCGCGCCGGGCTCGCCGTGCCGCGCAGAGTGCCGGTGTTGATGCCACCCATCGTGTTTCCTCCTAAGCCGAAGCCGCGTTCCTGCTACCCCGTTGCCCTCTTATCCGGAGCCGTTGGCGGCGGGCGTTCGATCGCGCCGATCGTGCGCCCCCCGTCGTGCCGTCCCCGGTGCCGCCGCTAAGCGTCGTCCTGACGCCGGCCCCCTGGTTGGGGCCCGCGCGCGGCATCATTGTTAGAACCGTCCCGTCAGTCTGAAGAAGTACCTCGTGCCATTCTTGTTGTCGTCGCGACCGTCGATCTCCTTTGTCAGCGGCTGCGCCACTTCGAAATCGGCGGACAACCAATCCGTCACGTTGGTGCGGATGCCGCCGCCCGCCGACGCCAGCGATTCACTGTCATCGGTGTTGCTGTCGGTGTTGAAGACGACGCCGAAATCGTAGAACCCATAGAACTGGACGCTCTGCAGCACCGGCAGGTCGAAGGTCTGGTTGTACTGCAGCTCGATCGTCGCGCCGAAACAGTGCTCGCCGGTCAACTCCGAAGGGTCGTAGCCGCGCCCGAACGTCAGGCCGCCGATCTCGCACTCCTCGCCGGAGAGCAGCTCCTGGAAGGCGTACTGCCCGCTGAGGTCGGCCAGCACGTTGAGGTTGTCGACAATGCGCTGCAGCCGCGCCACCTCGCCGTTGAGCGAGGTGAAGGTGCCCTGGCCCTCGACCCGCGACAGGTTGGCATCGCCGTCGTCGCTGGCGCTGAGGATCGGCAGGCCCTGGCGGATGCCGAACGTAGCGAAATTCGCGCCGCCGAAGGAATCGCGCAGGTCGACCCGCGCCGTCGTGTGGATGACGCGCAGGCTGTCGCGGACCAGCGGCGTGCTGCCGGCGATGTCGCTGTCCTGGTCGACATATTCGAAGCCGCCGGAGACGCTGAGATTGAGCCGGCGCGAGCGGATGATCGGATATCTCGCGCCGACACCCAGCAGCAGCGTCTCCGATTCGATGTCGAGCGGCTCCAGGCTGCCGCCCGGCTCGGATTCGCCATACGACGCCACGCCGTTGACCGTCAGGCCCTCGCTGCCGATCTGCTGTTGATAGGCGATCTGGCCGATCAGTTGTTCGTCCTTGTCGAGGGCGGTGAACAGAGTGACCTCGGTCCGCTCGCCGAACGGCGTGAACGAGTTCGCCGCGGCGTCGACGGCGACGCCCTGGTGGCCGGTGAACTGCGACCCGCGGTTGTCCCACAGCACGAAGCCGTCGAACGCCTTGCGCTCGACCGTGACCACCAGCTCGGCCGCGCCGACCTCCGCGCCGGACGGCCGCAGCACGCCGACGCCGCGAATCCCCGGCAGGTCGTTGACCAGCAGCAGGTACCGCTCGACGTCGCGGATATGGACCGGGCGGCTCTCGGTGATGTTGGCGACATACCTCTCGATCAGCGACTGGCTGCGGCCGACGTCGCCTTCCACGACGACGGTGTCGACGAA
>JAZFQW010000464.1:0-2376 GCA_036445335.1 Alphaproteobacteria bacterium
CTCTTGGATCGCCACGACCAGGTCTGGCACTGGTAGCTGGCCGCTTCGGCCAAGCGCGGCCCAGGCAGGGCCAATCGATCGCCGCCAAACTAGAGCGGCCAAACTAGAGCGGCCAAACTAGAGCGGATCGTGATCGATCGAGGCCGCTTCGCGCGACCCGATCGATCACGTGAATCCGCTCTATATCAAATAGTTAGAGCAGTTAGGCCGGGTCGATGTTTGGCTCAAGGCGATTCATCGACCCGAATCTGCTGATCTGCTCTACGCCCCTAACCCGCGCCTTCGGCCGTCGCGATGCGCTCTCCGTGGCGGGCGCGCTGACGGTCCTCCAGTTCTGCCAGGTGGGCGGCCCAGTTGCGGGCCTCGCGCAGGTGATAGCGCAGGTGCGGCGCGTGCACGCGGCGCGCGGCCGCCACAGCAGCGGCGAAGTCGGCAGCGTTCGGCGCGCGCGCCCGCGCCAGTATCAGCTCGCGCCGCCACTGGGCGATGTGCTCGGCCGCGGCGGCGCGGGCGGCGGCGTGGCGGGCGCGGGCACGGACGATCTGGCGCGCGAGGGTGGGGTAGCGGGCGGCGTCCAGCTCGCGCCGGGGGATCGGGCCGTCATAGTGCCGTTCCAGCTCGGCCAGGCCCGGCGCGGTGCTCTCCGGCGGCCGTGACCAGGGGGCATGGCTGAAGAGGGCGTCGTCTGGCATATGGTCGTCGGGGTCCGCTGGAGAGGGGCCGGGACCCGCGGCGCCGCGGTTCCCGGCGATGCCGCCCGCGGGGCAGAGGGAGGCGCTGTCCCGCGTCAACGGCAGCGGCAATGTACGAGATAGTCGTTAATAATTCAACGATAAAATCACATTCCCTCGTAAGACGGCGGGGCGATAACCCAAATCGGTCGTCGCAGGGCCTAGACGCCCAGCAGCTCCGCCGGGGTAAGGATGCGGTAGATGGCCTTCACGTGGCGGGCGGGGATGACGATGTCGTCGCGCGGCGGATTGAACTGACGCAGCACCACCCGGCTGCCCGAGCGGCGCAACAGGCGCTTGACGTAGCAGGCGCCGGCGGTGCCGTCCTCGCCGTGCAGCTCCACCACCACGTCGTCGCCGGGGCTGGCCGGGCGGCCGGCGTGAACGAAGATCAGGTCGCCGTCGTCGAAGCGCGGCGACATGCTGTCGCCGACGACATAGATGGCGAAGGCGCCGCGCGCCCCGGCCAGGCCCGGCGGCCGGCGCACATGATCGATCACCGTGCCGTTGAAGGAAAAGTCGCCCTCGTCGCCGCCCAGCGCGACGCCTTGGACCTCGATGTCGCGCGGCAGGCCGGCCGGCGGTGGCACAAGCAGCACCTCGGGACCGACCTCGGCCGGGCGCTCGGGCGCCGGTTGCGGCGAGGCCAGTTGCGGCGAGTCGGTCGCAGGCAGTTGGTCGATGGCGACCCCCGCCAACTCGTAGAGCGCGGCCGCCGCCACGCCGTGCGGCGTCAACACTGGCACGAGCCGCTCCACCAGCTCGAGCGGCAGCCGCAGCTTCTTGAACTTGTCCTCGTAGGAGGCGTAGGTCGAGGGCGGGCAGCCGATGCCCGCCGCCACCGCGCGCACCGAGAGCCCGGCCTGGTTGCGCAGGCGCTTGAGACCGATCGCCGCCGGGGACTGGGTCACCATGCACCCAGTGTACGATATTTCCGCACGGTGTCCATACGAAAACGTCGTTGACACTAATGCGAGTTTATCGTACATCGGGCCATGCCCCAGGCAGACGGCATCATCGCCAAGTTCGGCGGCACGCGGCCCATGGCCGCCGCCCTGGGGGTGCCGCCATCGACGGTCCAAGGCTGGAAGCGCGGCGGCTACATTCCGGCGCGCCGCCAGGCCCAGGTGCTGACGGCGGCGCGCCGCCTCGGCATCGACATCGCGCCCGATGATTTCTTCGACCTCGGCCGCGAGGAGACGCGGCTCGGACGCGCGCCGGGATTATGACGCCGATCCGCTCCAGCCTCGCCGGACGGGTGGCGTCCGGCTTCGGTCCCGATGACGCGATGCGCTCGGAGGTCCTGTGCCGGCAGGCCTGGCGGCGCCACGGCATCCTGGTCGTGCGCGTCGAGGAGGCGGCCGTCGGCTGGGCCGAGCGCCAGCTCCTGCACAATATCGTCGACCGACTCTACGGCACGCGGGACGCCGAGCGATGAGTCGGTCCGATGCGCCGTTGCCGAGCGCGGCGGACGGCAGGGCCGGCGACGAGGCGGCGTGTGCCCGGCTCGCCCGCCACCGGGCCCGGCAGGCGGCGGCGGAGGCGGAGCGGCGGCGGCGCTGCGGCATCGGCGTGCGCGGGGCCGACCTCGCCGGCGGCACGGCCGAGACCAAGGCGCGGCTCAGGCCGGACCAGCTGCTGCGTC
>JAZFQW010000465.1:0-4892 GCA_036445335.1 Alphaproteobacteria bacterium
GGCGCGGCTGGTGACCCCCGTCATGGAGAGCCAAGGTGGCGGCGCGATCCTCAACATCACGACCTTCGCCGCCTTCGAGCCGAGCCTCGTATTCCCCGTTTCCTGCGTCTACCGCGCCGGCGTCGGCGCCTTCACCAAGCTCTACGCCGACCGCTATGCGGCCGCGGGCATCCGCATGAACGCGCTCCTGCCCGGCTTCGTCGACAGCCTCGATCACAAGGCAGAGACCGCCGACCGGGTGCCGATGAAACGGATCGGGTCGGTGGAGGAGATCGCGAAGACCGCCGCCTTCCTGCTCTCCGATGACGCCGGCTACATCACCGGACAGAACATCCGCGTGGACGGCGGCATCACCCGCCACGTCTGACCGCCGAGGAGGAGCGGCAGGGACGAGAGACAAGATCTACGTCCGTGCCCGGCGCGACAGCGCCGCGCAGACCGTGGCCAGTATGAGAAGTGCGGGCAAGCCGTGCGCCACCGGCGAAATGGGGTTTGCGCGCCGCGTCGGCGGCCGGGTAGTGTTCGTGGATCGAGGGCAGGGTGATTTGGGGGAAACATCCCTCAGGCGCTGTTCGACCGTTCGCGGAACGACCCCGCCGGGCTCTTGCTCAGGCGGATTCCCGCGCGCTGGGACGCGGTCGGAGCGCGAAAATCGAGAACCGGAAATGATCGACAAGGACGGCCGCTCGTCGGCCCTGCGCGCTGCGATCCGGGCGGCATACCTCGCCGACGAGGCCGACGCCGTCACGCGCCTCGCCGAGATCGCAGGCCTGGACGACGCGGTGCGGGCATCGATCGCGAACGACGCGGCGGACCTGGTGCGGACGGTCCGGAGCGCCGGTTCGCTTGGGCTGATGCAATCCTTCCTGGGTGAATACGGACTGTCCACCAAGGAGGGCGTGGCGCTGATGTGTCTGGCGGAGGCGCTGTTGCGGGTGCCCGACGCCGCGACCATCGACGCCCTGATCAGCGACAAGATCACGCCGGCCGACTGGGGCAGGCATCTGGGCCGCTCCAGCTCATCCCTGGTGAACGCGTCCACCTGGGCGCTGCTCCTGACCGGACGGGTGCTGAAGGAGGATGCGACGGAAGATCTGGCGGAGACCTTGCGCGAGGTGCTGCGGCGCGTGGGCGAGCCGGTGATCCGGACGGCGGTTGGGCGGGCGATGCGGGAGATGGGCCGGCAGTTCGTGCTGGGGCGGGACGTCAAGGAGGCCGCGACCCGCGCACGCGCCATGGAGACCAAGGGATATACCTACTCCTACGACATGCTGGGCGAGGCGGCCCGGACCGACCCCGACGCCAAGCGCTATCATCTGGCCTATTCGCACGCCATCTCCGTCCTCGGGGAAAAGGGCGGCCATGCGGACATCCGCGCCAACCCCGGGATATCGGTCAAGCTGTCGGCGCTCCATCCGCGCTACGAGGAGGCGCAGCGCGATCGCGTCATGGCCGAGCTCGTGCCCCGCGCGCGGTCGCTGGCGCTCCTGGCCAAGAGCGCGAACATGGGGTTCAACGTCGACGCCGAAGAGGCCGATCGCCTCGACCTCTCGCTCGACGCGATCGCGGAGATGCTATCCGACCCGGCGCTGGGCGGTTGGGACGGCTTCGGCGTCGTGGTGCAGGCCTACGGTCAGCGCGCCCCGTACGTGCTGGACTGGCTCTACGATCTGGCCGGGCGCCTGGACCGGCGGTTGATGGTCCGCCTGGTCAAGGGCGCCTATTGGGACACCGAGATCAAGCGCGCCCAGGTCCTGGGGCTGCAGGGCTTTCCGGTCTTCACGCGCAAGAACGCCACCGACGTTTCGTATATCGCCTGCGCGCGCAAACTTCTCGCCATGGCCGACCGCATCTACCCCCAGTTCGCGACCCACAACGCGCACACCGCGGCGGCGGTCCTGCGGATGGCGGGCGATCGCGACGACTTCGAATTTCAAAGGCTGCACGGCATGGGCGAGGCCCTGCACGAGGCGATCCGCGAGCGCCATGGGCGGCGCTGCCGCATCTACGCCCCGGTCGGCGCGCACAAGGACCTGCTGGCCTATCTGGTGCGCCGTCTGCTGGAGAACGGGGCGAACAGCTCGTTCGTGAACCAGATCGTCGACGAGAAGGTGCCACCCGAGGACATCGCGCGCGACCCCTTCGCCGTGGTGGAAGGGCTGGCCGGCGCCGTGGCGAATCCGGCGATCGCGCGACCCGAGGCGATCTTCCAACCCGACCGACGGAACTCGAAAGGGTGGGACCTGACGGATCCGACGACGCTCGCGGCGTTGGAGGCGGCGCGGGCGCCATTCTCGGAGGCCCGCTGGAGCGCGACGCCGATGGTCGACGGCCGGACCGCGGGCGACGGTCCGACGCACGAGCGGCGCAACCCGGCGCGGTCCGGGGATGTCGTCGGCACGGTGCGGGAGGCGCAACCCGATGATGTCGAGGCCGCCTTCAAGGCCGCCGAAATCGCCTTCGAGGACTGGGGCGGGCGCCGCGCCGCCGAGCGCGCGAGGGTTCTGAACCGGGTCGGGGATCTGTTCGAGGCGCACGCGCCCGAGCTGATGGCGCTGGCGGCGCGGGAGGCCGGCAAGACGCTGTTGGACGCGGTCGGGGAGATCCGCGAGGCCACGGACTTCTGCCGCTATTATCCGCACCAGGCCGAGCGCCTGGAGGCGGAGGACGGCGGCGGTCCTCGCGGCATCTTCGTCTGCATTTCGCCTTGGAATTTCCCGCTGGCCATCTTCACCGGGCAGATCGTCGCGGCACTGGCCGCCGGCGACTGCGTCCTGGCGAAGCCGGCGGCGCAGACGCCCTTGATCGCCGCCCGCGCCGTCCAGCTGATGCACGAGGCGGGCGTGCCGCGTGGCGCGGTCCAGCTCCTCCCGGGTCGCGGCTCGACCATAGGCACCGCCCTGACCTCCGATCCCAGGACGGCCGGCGTCTGCTTCACCGGGTCGACCGAAACGGCGATGCGGATCCACCGAGCCATCGCCGACGGCGGTCGGCCGGATGCGCCGTTGATCGCCGAGACCGGCGGACTGAACGCGATGATCGTGGACTCCACGGCGCTGCCGGAGCAGGCGGTCGGCGACATCGTCGCGTCCGCCTTCCAGAGTGCCGGGCAGCGCTGCTCGGCATTGCGCATGCTGTATGTGCAGAGCGACGTCGAGACGCCGGTCCTGGACATGCTGGCCGGCGCGATGGACGAGTTGCGCGTCGGCGACCCCTGGGTCCTGTCGACCGATGTCGGTCCGGTGATCGACCGGGCGGCCCGCGACGACATCCTAGCGCATTGCCGCCGGCTGGAAGGCGAGGGGCGGCTGCTGAAGATCACCGGGATTCCCGATGGCCTCGACGGGTCGTTCGTTGCGCCGAGCCTGTACCGGCTTTCCGGAATCGAGGAGCTGGGTCGCGAGATCTTCGGTCCGGTGCTGCACCTCGCGACCTACCAGGCCGACGAGATCGATCGCGTGGTCAAGGCGGTCAACGACACCGGCTACGGCCTGACCTTCGGGCTGCACACCAGGGTCGACAAGCGCGTGCAGCAGGTGGTCGAGTCCGTCCGCGCGGGCAACATCTACGTCAATCGCAATCAAATCGGCGCGGTCGTGGGCTCGCAGCCGTTCGGCGGCATGGGTCTGTCCGGGACCGGCCCCAAGGCGGGCGGGCCCCTCTACGTGGCGCGGTTCCGGCGGATGTCGCCGGCATCCTTCGCCAACGACGCCGCCGGCCCTGGCTCGTCGTCGCCGGGCGGCGACCTGGCGGGCAAGATGGCCACGCTGGCGGCGCGCCAAACCGAATGGGCCGGCCGCCGGGATCGCGTGCCGGCCCTGCGGGAGGCGCTCGCCGACGAACCCGAATTGTCGGCGGCGCTCGACCGGGCGGCGCTGATCGACGTCGAGCCCGTCGGCCTTCCCGGTCCGACCGGCGAAAGCAATCGGCTGTCGCTGCACCCACGCGGTGTTTTCGTGTGTTTCGGCGGCACGGTCCCCATCGTGCAGGCGCTCGCGCTCGGCAACGCCGTGCTCGCCATCGGCGCCGACTCGCAGCTCGTTGCCAGGCTGGCGGAGGCGGGGGCCCCGATAGACGAAGCCGGCGGGCCGGCGGCAGCCGACGACTTGGGCACCCTTCCGCATCTGGCGGGTGTCTGTGCCCGGGGCGATCAGGAGACGTTAAGCGCAATGCGACGGGCGATCGCCCGGCGCGACGGCCCGATCGCCGCACTGGTGACCGATGTCGGCGATCCGCGCCCCTTCGTCCACGAAAAGGTCCTGTGCATCGACACCACCGCCGCGGGCGGCAACGCGACGCTGCTTGCCGAGGCCGACGCCTAGCCGGCATCTTTTGCACTGGCCATGGTCTGCGCGGCCGTCGGCTTCAGAACCCGCGACCCGCAAGACAAAGAGGACCGGGAGGGATTGGGATGACGTTTTCGGGAAAGACCGTCGCCGTCACCGGGGCGGCGTCGGGGATCGGCGCGGCCAGCGCCGCCGTGTTGAAGGACCGCGGCGCGCAGGTGGTGGGCCTCGACATCAACGAGCCCGCGGCAGGTGCCGTCGATCGGTACGTCGCCTACGACCAGGGCGACCCCGGTTCGATCGACCGGGCGGTCGCCGCGGTTCCGGACGGACTCGACGGCCTGCTCAACATCGCCGGCGTCCCGCCGTCGCCGCGCTTCGGGCCGGTCGACGTCCTCAAGATCAACTTCTTCGGCCTGCGCTACTTCACCGAGAAGGTGATCGACAAGCTGAGCGACGGAGCAGCGATCGTCAACATGAGCTCAGGCACCGGGGCGGGCGGGCCGACGAATGTTGAGACAATCAAGGCGTTCTTCGCGCTGGATCGGATAGACCAGGTCGCCGGTTTCGTCGCCGACCATGGCATCGGCAACGAGGGGCTGGGCA
>JAZFQW010000466.1:0-3191 GCA_036445335.1 Alphaproteobacteria bacterium
ATGTCCCGCGCGGACTAGCTCGCATCTCCCACACTGGCCACGGTCTGCGAGATGCGGGCTAGCCGCTGCGCGCACGGTCGACAGCGCTGATCACCGGCGTCGCCCGCAGCGCGGCGATGATGTTCGACAGCTGCCGGACGTCGGACACGTCGATGTCGATCAGCATCTCGAAGAAGTCGGTCGACCGATGGGTGATCTTCAGATTGGTGATGTTACCGCCGTTCTTGCCGATCACCGTCGACAGCGTGCCCAGGCTGCCCGGTTCGTTGGCCAGCACCGCGTGCAGCCGGCCGACATGCTCCTCCGCGCGGTCGTCCCAGCTGACGTCCAGCCAGCGCTCGGGCGTCTCGTAGAAGCTTTCCAGCGTCTCGCAGTCGATGGTGTGGATAGTCACGCCCTTGCCGGTGGTGACGATGCCGACGATGCGGTCGCCGGGGATCGGATGGCAGCAGCGCGCGTAATGCACCGCCATGCCGGGGATCAGTCCGCGGATCGCCAGCGGCTGGTCCTTGGGCTTGCCGTGGCTCTTGCGCGCCCGGCTGAACGGGACGACCTTGCCGTCCTTGTTCTGGGCGGCACTTCGGTGGCCCGGGAAGACCGCGTTGAAGACCTCGCGGGCGCCGGTAAGACCGGCGCCGACATTGGCATGGATGTCCTCGACCGCCGCGACCTTGAAGATCTTGACCACGCCCTCGAGCGCCTTTTCAGTGAAGTCGTAGCCCTCCTGGCGGAACACCTTCTGCAGCATGGCGCGGCCCAGCTCGGCGTACTGGCTGCGCTGCTGCTGGCGGATGAACCGGCGGATCCGCGCGCGCGCCTTGCCGGTGACGACGAAGCGCTCCCATTCCGGCGACGGGGTCGACGTCTTCGAGGTGATGATCTCGACCTGGTCGCCGTTGACCAGCGGCTGGCGCAGGGTGACCAGCCGCCCGTTGACCTTGGCCCCGACGCAGGTGTCGCCGACCTCGGAATGCACCGCGTAGGCGAAGTCGACCGACGTCGCGCCCTGCGGCAGGGCGATCAGCATGCCCTTCGGGGTGAAGCAGAACACCTGGTCCTGGAACAGCTCCATCTTGGTGTTCTCCAGGAACTCCTCGGGCTTCTGCGCGTGCTCCAGGATGTCCAGCAGCTCGCGCAGCCAGCGGTACTGCGGGCCGCTCTGGCTCGGATGGCCCTGCTTGTAGGCCCAGTGCGCGGCGACGCCCAGCTCGGCCACCTCGTGCATCGCGTGGGTGCGGATCTGCACCTCCAGGCGCTGGCGGAACGGCCCGATCACCGCGGTGTGCAGCGACTGGTAGCCGTTCGGCTTCGGCGTCGACAGGTAGTCCTTGAACCGCCCCGGCAGCGAGGCATAGCGGCTGTGCATCAGGCCCAGCGCCAGGTAGCAGTCGGCGGTGGCGTCGACCAGGATGCGCAGCGCCATGATGTCGAGCAGCTGCTCGAACGCCATGCTCGTGCGCTGCATCTTTCGCCAGATCGAATAGGGCCGCTTCTCGCGCCCGGTCACCGTCGCCACCAGGCCGCCCTCCCCGAGCATTTCCTTCAGCTCGCTCATCACCCGGGCGATCAGGTCGCCGCCCTCCTTCTTGAGCTGCGCCAGGCGGCGGACGATGCTGTCTCGGGCGTCCGGGTTGAGGTGGGTGAAGGCGAGATCCTCCAGCTCGTCCTTCAATTCGTGCATGCCGATGCGCTCGGCCAGCGGCGCATAGATCTCCAGGGTCTCGCGCGCGATGCGGAGGCGCTTGTCGACGTTGCGGATGGCGCTCAGGGTGCGCATGTTGTGCAGTCGGTCGCTCAGCTTCACCAGCAGCACGCGAATGTCGCGCGACATCGCCAGCACCAGCTTGCGGAAGTTCTCCGCCTGCTTGGAATGGTCGCTCTGTAGCTCCAGCTTGGACAGTTTGGTGACGCCGTCGACCAGCTGGCCGATCTCCTTGCCGAACTTGACCGAGATGTCGTCGAGCGTGGCGACCGTGTCCTCGACCGTGTCGTGCAACAGCGCGGTCACGATCGAGCCGGTGTCCAGCTTCATGTCGGCCAGGATGCCGGCGACCTCCAGCGGGTGCAGGAAATACGGGTCCCCGGAGGCCCGCCGCTGCGCGCCGTGCGCCTTCATCGAGAACACGTAGGCGCGGTTGATCAGATCCTCGTCCGCGTCGGGATCGTAGGCCTTTACGCGCTCAACCAGTTCGAACTGGCGGATCATTCGACTGCACCCGGTTGGTCGATGCAGCAGCGCGCCGGGCACAGACGGTGCGGGCCGCCGGAACTGCCATGCCCGCGTCTCGATCCGCTAGGCGAGGGCCTCGTCCTCGCCGCCCGCGGCGTCGCCGCCACCATTGTCCCCCGCCGCGCCGGCGAGGCCGTCCGCGATTTCCTCCGCGGCGTCCGTGCCGCCGTCCGCGATTTCCTCCGCGGCGTCCGTGCCGCCGTCCGCTCTATCCTCCGCGGCGTCCGTGCCGTCGTCCGCCGTCGCCTCGGCCGGCCGATCCTCGGTGCCCTCGGTTGCCTCCGCGGTGTCGGCGACGATGCCCTCGACTACCAGGTCGCCGGCCGCGGCGCCCAGTTCGGGCGACGAGGTGGCCCTCAGCCACTCCTCCTCGCCGGCCATCAGCTCGATGATCTCGTCCTCGGGCTCGTCGGGCTCCTGGACCTTCTGAAAGTCCTTGACCAGCGCGTCGCCCAACGCCTCGAGCGAGACGGTCTCCTCGGCGATCTCGCGCAGCGCCACCACCGGGTCTTTGTCGTTGTCCTTCTCCACGGTCAACGGCGCCCCGGCGCCGATCTCGCGCGCCCGCTGGGCCGCCGTCATGACCAGCTCGAAACGATTGGGAATCTTAACGACGCAATCTTCAACGGTAACTCGCGCCATGCCGAAGCATCTCCATGAAGTGCCGACCTCAACATCAATATAGGCGGGCGACCTGGGCCACGCAAGGAACACAAAACAACCCCTTCCCGCGGGCCCTCAGGCCCCGGGAGCCCACGTGAATCCCGGCTCGGCCGCCCTGTCGGCGGCTTTTGCGCGATCCTAGCCGATCGGGCCGCCGGTGCGCAAGGCGACGCCGACAGGGCCGCCGGGCGACCGCCAGCCCGAGGTGAGAGGAGCGCGCGACTAGCCCGCACCTCTCACACTGGCCACGGTCTGCGCGGCGCTGTCGCGCCGACAGGGCAGGAACGCCGCGCGGCGC
>JAZFQW010000467.1:0-4210 GCA_036445335.1 Alphaproteobacteria bacterium
CGGGCGACCGGGACCAGGGCCGCCAGGCGGACCGGCCATCCGGCCTCGGCCAGCAGGCGGGCGACGACGAAGCCGTCGCCGCCGTTGTTTCCCGGGCCGCACAGCACCAGCACCGGTCGCGCCGGCCAACGCGCCCGGATCGCCGTGGCTATCGATGCGCCCGCGCTCTCCATCAGATCGATGCCCGGGGTGCCGGCGGCGATCGTCAGCCGGTCGGCGTCGGCCATCTCGGCCACCGTGAGGAGCTCGAGCCCCGTACTCATCCGGTCCACCAGCAGTCCGGACCTAGCCCGCATCTCTCATGCTGGCCGCGGTTTGCGCGGCGCTGTCGCGCCGACCGCGGCCAGCGCGAGAGATGCAGGCTTGCCATCGCCGGCACAGATAGCGCGTCTTGGGCGAGGGCGCCAGTACGACAGCCCGGACACACCGGAAAATGTCCGGGACATGTCCGGCCGCATGACCTGTCGGCGGCGGGAAATGATGGGGCGACCGATGGGACTCGAACCCACGACCACTCGGACCACAACCGAGAGCTCTACCAACTGAGCTACGGCCGCCATAAGCGGGCCGCTGATATGCGGGATTCCGGCTGCCGCGTCAAGCCTTCGCCGGCCGGCGGCACGGCCCGCCCGCGTAGCGAACGCCGCTCCGCAAACGATCTTCGACGTCGCCGCCGCCAATGGTGCATACACGCCTTCGATCCATTCGAGGAGGCACGGGTCATGACCATCGACCGAGCACGGTTGATCGACGTCAGCCACACCATCGAGCACGGCCTCGTGACCTACAAGGGCCTGCCGGCGCCGTTGATCTGCGACTTCCTTTCGCGCGAGGAATCGCGCAAGCACTATGCGCCCGGCACCGAGTTTCACATCGGCAAGATCGAGATGGTGGCGAACACCGGGACCTATATCGACGCGCCGTTCCACCGCTATGCCGAGGGCGCCGACATCGCCGACCTGCCGCTCGACCATCTGGCCGACCTGGATACGGTGATCGTCCGCGCCGACACCGCGCGCGACCGGGCGATCGACGCGTCGGCCTTCCAGGGACTGGGCCTGGAGGGCAAGGCGGTCCTAGTCCACACCGGCTGGTCGGCCCACTGGAACACCGAGCGGTATTTCGACGGCCACCCGTACCTGACCGGGGACGCCGCGGTCTACCTGCGCGCAGCCGGCGCCCGGCTGGTCGGCATCGACTCCCTGAACATCGATTCGACCGACGACGGCAACCGCCCGGTGCATTCCGAATTGTTGCGCCACGACGTCCCGATCGTCGAGCACATGACCAACCTGGAGGCCCTGCCCGACGCCGGTCTGCGGTTCTTCGCCGTCCCGGTCAAGGTGCGCGCCTTCGGCACCTTCCCGGTCCGCGCGTTCTGCCTGCGACCGTAAACGCCAGCGCTGAGACTCCGCCGATTGGATCTCCATTCGTCATGCGCGGACTCGATGCGGCCATCCATGGGGCCGCCCGCAGGCATGGATGGCCTGATAACGCCCGGCCATGACACCGGGACCGGTGTCATGGCCGGCGCGCCCCCGGGACGAGACGCCGACCCGTCCGGTCGTCAATCGGTCGCGTGCCCTACCGCACCACCCGTCGGGCCAGGGGGCCGATGGTCAGGCCCTGGACCAGGATCGAGAAGATCACCACGCCGTAGGTGATCGGCAGGATGACCTCGCGCGCCGGACCCAGCGGCAGCGCCAGCGCCAGCGCGACCGAGATGCCGCCCCTGAGGCCGCCCCAGGTCAGCACCGGCACCGCGCCGCGGGTGAAGCTCTCGCCCAGGCGCAACACGAAAAGCGGCACCGCCACCCCGACCAGGCGGGCCAGCAGCACCAGCGGCACCGCGAACGCGATGGCCGCCAGCACGCGGCCCTCGAACGCCAGCGCCAGCACTTCGAAGCCGATGATCAGGAACAGGACGGAGTTGAGGATTTCGTCGATCAGCGACCAGAACTTCTGGATGTGGTCGGCGGTCTTGTCGCTCATCGCGAAGCGGGTGCCGTGGTTGCCGATCAGCAATCCGGCGACGACCGCGGCGATCGGCGCCGAGGCGTGTACTGCCTCAGCTAGCGCCGACGACAGCAGCACCAGCGCCAGGGTGATCAGCACCTCCAGATTGTGCTCGTCGATGGTTCGCATGACCCGGTACGCGCCGTAGCCGACGACGAAACCGATCAGCCCGCCGCCCACGGTCTCCACCAGGAACAGTTCGGCGACCTGCCACACGGTGACCGGGCCGTGGCCGGCCGACGCGCCGGCGGCGATGGTCACCAGGATGGTGAACACGACGATGCCGACGCCGTCGTTGAACAGGCTCTCGCCGGCGATCTTGGCCTCCAGCGACGGCGGCACGGTGACGGTCTTGAGGATACCCAGCACCGCCACCGGGTCGGTCGGCGAGATCAGCGCGCCAAACACCAGGCAATAGGCCAGCGACAGGTCGAGGCCGAGCAGGCCGAGCACGGCATAGGTCCCGAACCCGACGACCGCGGTCGACAGCAGCAGCCCGACGGTGGCCATCGCCCCGATCGCCCATTTGCGGCTGGCCAGCTCACCCAGGTCGACATGCAGCGCGCCGGCGAACAGGAGCAGGCTCAACATGCCCTTCATCAGCGTTTCGTCGAGGTCGATGCGATCCAACCCCGCCGCCAGGGTGGCCTTGAGGCCAAGCGCCGGGACCACCGCGTCGACCGCGATCGTCGCCAGCGACGCGAGCAGTGCGATCAACACCAGGCCGATGGTGTGCGGCAGACCCAGCCAGCGGTGGTTGATATACCCGAACAGCGCCGACAGCGTGATGATCGCGGCGGCGAAATTGACGAAGTCGACGACGGTGATGGCGCGGTCCCCCCGATTGCGCCCCCCGGATAGCATATCGGCCTTTCCGTTTGCCATGGCGCGACGGCATAGTGGCGCGAAAAGGGAGGATCGGGATGCTTCAGCTCGCCGCCGGGATGCACACGCTCGGCACCGAGACCGCGTTCGAGGTGCTGGAGCGGGCCAACCGGCTCGCGGCGCAGGGCCGCGACATCATCAATCTCGGCATCGGCCAGCCCGACTTCAAAACTCCCGACCACATCGTCGAGGCGGCGGCCAAGGCGCTGCGCGACGGCCACCACGGCTACACCCCGGCGGCCGGCATCCCGCCGCTGCGCGCGTCGGTGGCGCGGCACCTCGACTCCCGCTACGGCGCTGCGGTCGACCCGGACTGCGTGCTGATCGAGCCGGGCGGCAAGGTCACCATGTGGTTCGCCATGCTGACCTTCGGCGAGCCGGGGGCGGAGATCCTCTACCCCAATCCAGGCTTTCCGATCTACGAGTCGGCGATCCGCTTCACCGGCGCCACGCCGGTGCCGATCCCGCTGCGCGAGGAAAACGGCTTCGCATTCGACGCCGACGAAGTGCTGGCGATGATCACCCCGCGCACCCGGCTGCTGATCGTCAACAGTCCGGCCAATCCGACCGGCGGCGTGGTGCCGCGCGACCAGTTCGACCGGCTGATCGCGGGCCTGGCGGAGCATCCCCACGTGGCGGTGATGAGCGACGAGATCTACAGCCGCATGCTGTATGACGGCCGCGACCATGTCAGCCTGCTGACCTACCCGGAGATCCGCGACCGCCTGATCCTGCTGGACGGCTGGTCGAAGACCTATGCGATGACCGGCTGGCGGCTGGGATTCGCGGTGTGGCCGGAGGCCCTGGTCGAGGGGGCGACCCGGCTGGCGGTCAACAGCCATTCCTGCGTCAACGCCGCCGCGCAATACGCCGGGATCGCCGCGCTGGAGGGCCCGCAAGACGCGGTCGAGGCGATGAACGCGGCCTTCGCCGAGCGGCGCGGGGCGATCGTCTCGGCGCTCAACCAACTGCCGGGGTTCCGCTGCGTCGAGCCGGGCGGCGCCTTCTACGCCTTCCCCAACATCGCCGGCACCGAGCTGGACGCCAAGGCGCTGCAGACCCGGCTGTTGGAGGAGGCCGGCGTCGCCGTGGTTGCCGGCACCAGTTTCGGCGCCGAGGGCGAGGGCTACCTGCGGTTCTCGTACGCCAATTCGGTCGACGCCATCCGCGAAGCGGCCCGCCGGATCGGCGCGTGGTTGGCGGAAAATAGGGCGTAGCGCGCCGCAATGGTCGACCCATCGCCTACCGCCAACGGACAGCGCAAGATTCCGCTTATGGATTGGGCACGAAACCTAGTAAATAGGCAGCG
>JAZFQW010000468.1:0-4781 GCA_036445335.1 Alphaproteobacteria bacterium
TCAATATCGGCTGCGGTCGTGTCCTCGGGAACGATCTGGGGTCACTACAGAGGCACAGAAGACCAAACGACTTGAGGCGGCGCGACCGCGTCCTGCGTCACTCGCATTCAACACAGGTCGACATTCCCGCCTTCGCGAGAATGACCAATCGAGTTGAACTTGGATGGCGTCCGACGCGGTCGCGCCGCCCCCGTAACCCATGGTCCTCTGTGTCTTTGTGTCTCCGTGGTTCCCCCTGACAAGCTCGATGCGCTCGAACGGTTGCGCATTATTCGGCAGAACGATGCGATGCCGGCCAGGAAAACTGTATCAAGGTATGTCAATCACCGGTCCTGCAACAAAAGGTGACAGTTTTCCGGGTTTGCTGACAAATCTCCGAGACATCTGCCGTGTCCAATAGCCTCATCGAAACACCGATCGAATGAGGACAACATGAAAACCGGATACAAGGCACTTATCATCGCCGGCGTGGTTGCCGCCACCGGCATCGCCGTCACCGCCCGCACCAGCGTGGCGCAAGAACGCGGGCACCATGGCGGCTTCGGCGGCGTCCAGGACGATGGCGGCCACGAATATCAGCGCGGCCGGGGCCGTGGCCTGGCGATGCTGGAAAGCTTCGACACCAATAGCGACGGCCAGTTGACCCAGGCCGAGATCGATGCCGCCCGGGCCGACCGCTTTGCCGAATTCGACACCGACGGCAATGGCGAACTCACCCTCAGGGAATACGAGGCGCTATGGCTGGACGCGATGCGCGAGCGCATGGTCGACCGGTTCCAGGACCTGGATGATGACGGCGACGCCATCGTCACCACCGGCGAATTCGTCGACCCGTTCGCCTCGATGGTCAGCCGCATGGACCGCAACGAAGACGGCGTGCTGAGCCCCGAAGACATGGCCCGGCGCCAGCACGACGACGACGACTGATTTCAACGACTGATCGAACCACCACAGAGGCACAGAGGATTTCCGCTCGGCGGGTCAGGACTCTGAACCGTTCACGATACTCCCTGTGCCTCTGTGTCACGGCGGTTCAATTCTCGGCTGAGCCGAGCCAGCCGGGCTCCACAACCGGCAGCGGGATCGCGTCGATCAGCGCCCGTGTGTGGGCGTGCCGTGGGTCGGCGAAGACGGCCTCGCAATCGCCGGTCTCGACCACCTCGCCGCGCAGCAGCACGACGACCCGGTCGCACAGCACGCGCACCACCGACAGGTCGTGGCTGATGAACGCCAGCGCCAGGCCGAGGTCGCGCTTGAGGTCCCGGAGCAGCGTCAGGATCTGCGCCTGGGTCGAGACGTCGAGCCCGGAGACGATCTCGTCGGCGACGACGAAGGCGGGATCGAGCGCGATCGCCCGGGCGATGCCGACCCGCTGGCGCTCGCCGCCGCTGATCTGGTGGGGGTAGCGGCCGATCAGGTCGGCCGGCAGACCGACCCGCTCCAACAGCGCCGCGGCGCGCAGTTGGCCCTCGCGGCGGCCGTCGACCCGGCCGAACGCCCTGAGCGGCTGGGCGACGATCGTGCCGATCCGGTGGCGCGGGTTGAGCGCCGAAAGCGGGTCCTGGAAGATCATCTGCATGCGCGCCCTGAGCGGCCGGATCGCCGGCTCGTCCAGCGCGCCGATCTCCCGCCCCTCGAACCATAGCCGCCCGCCGGTCGGCCGGTACAGCCTGAGCAGGGTGCGCCCCAGGCTGGTCTTGCCCGACCCGGATTCGCCGACGATGCCGAGCGAGTCGCCCGGGGCGATGCGAAGGTCGATGCCGTTCAGGATATCGACCGTCGGCGCCGCGCCGAACCGCGGCTTGGCGGCGCGGTCGGGCAGTGCCAGCGCCAGGCCGGCCGCCTCGACGATCGCCGCCTCAGCCATCGGCCGCCGCCTCGGCGCGCCGGCGGTCGAACGCGGCGGCCTCGTCGGCCAGCCGCGCGGCCAGCGCCGCTGGAATTGGTGCCAGCGCGTTGGCCGGCCGGTCGTGGCGCGGCGTCGCCCGCAGCAGCGCCCGTGTGTAGTCGTGCCGCGGCGCCGCGAAGATCTCGCCGACCGGCGCCGCCTCGACGATGCGGCCGGCATGGATCACGCTGACCCGGTCGCAGATCTTGGCGACAACGCCCAGATCGTGGGTGATGAACAGAATCGCGGTGTCGCTGCCGGCGTTGAGCTCGCGGATCAGCCTCAGGATCCGCCGCTGGACGGTGACGTCCAGCGCCGTCGTCGGCTCGTCGGCGACGATCAGCCTGGGCCGGCAGGAAAACGCGATCGCGATCAGCACGCGCTGGCGCATCCCGCCGGACAGCTCGTGCGGATACTGCCGCACCACCCGCTCCGGCGCGCGGATATGGACATCGCCCAGCAGCTCCAGCACGCGCGCCGCCGCCGCCCGCCGGCCGAGCCGGAGATGCAGCCGCAGCATGTCGGCGATCTGCGCGCCGATGCGGCGCACCGGATTGAGCGCCGCCAACGGATCCTGCGGGATCAGCGCCATGCCGCGGCCCAGCAGCGCGCGGCGCGCCCGCTCCGGCAGCCCCAGCAGATCGCCCCCGGCGAAGCGGATGCGGCCGCTGACGGCGGCGGACTCCGGCGCCAGCCCCAGCACGGCGCGGCCGACCATGGTCTTGCCGGCGCCGGACTCGCCGACCAGGCCGTGCACCTCGCCCGCCGCGACTGCCAGATCGACGCCGCGCAGCACCGCCACGCGGCGGTCGCGTGCCGCGATGTCGAGGTGCAGGCCATCGATCTCCAGCGTCGGGTTCACTTGTCTGTGCCCGGCTACCGCTGCATCACCGGGTCGAAGGCGGTGCGCAGCCCGTCGCCCAGCAGGTTGAAGCCCAGCACGACGACGATCAGGCAGGCCATCGGCAGCGCCATCCCCCACCATGCCTGGTAGACGTACAGCCGTCCCTCGGCGATCAGCCCGCCCCAGGTCGGCGCGCCCGACGCGACGCTGAGGCCGACGAAGCTGAGGATCGCCTCGACGATCACCGCGATGCCCATCTCCAGGGTCAACAGCACCAGCAGCAGCGGCGCGACGTTGGGCAGAATCTCGGCGACCAGGATGTGCCGTCGGTCGAGGCCGATGGTGACCGCCGAGGCAACGTAGTCCTGTTCGCGCTGCACCAGCACCTCGGCGCGCACGACGCGGCAGAACCGGGTCCAGTCGATGATCACGATGGCGATGATCACGGCGTGCAGCCCGGCGCCGATCACCGCCACCAGGACGATCGACAGCAGCACCGGCGGGAACGCCATCCAGATGTCGACCAGGCGCGACACCGCGGTGTCGACCCAGCCGCCAAGGAACCCGGCCAGCAGGCCGAGCACGGTGCCCAGCAGCGCCGCCAGGCTGGCCGCGACCACGGCGACGATCAACGCCACCCGCGCGCCGTAGATCAGCCGCGACAGCAGGTCGCGCCCCAGGCTGTCGGTACCCAGCGGGAACGCCGGATCGCCGCCCGCCGCCCAGGCCGGCGGCAGCAGCGCGCTCAGCAGGTCCTGGCGCAGCGGATCGTGCGGCGCCAGCAGCGGCGCGCCAAGCGCCGCCACCACCAGCAGCGCGACGACGGCGCCGCCGAACCAGACGCGGCCGCCGACCGGCGGTGCCCAAGCGGTCCGTTCAGCCAAGGCGGATGCGCGGGTTGAGCAGCGCGTAGGTCATATCGATCGCCAGGTTGAGGGCGATGAACAGCACCGCGAATGTCAGGATCAGCCCCTGGATCAGCGGCAGGTCGCGGTCGATCACCGCGCCGATCGCCATGTTGCCGATGCCGGGAAATGCGAAAATCCGCTCGATCAGCACGGTGCCGCCGACCAGGAAGGTGAACTGCACGCCGGTCAGGGTGACCGTCGGCACCAGCGCGTTGCGCAGCGCCTCGCGCACGATGATGCGGCCGCGGCTGAAGCCCTTGACGCGGGCGAGCTGGACGTAGTCTTGGGTCATCGCCTCGGCCAGCGCGCTCTTCAGCACGCGCGCGATCACCGCGGCGAGCGGCAGCGCCAGTGCGGTCGCCGGCAGCACTAGGTGGGCCAGCAGCCCGGCGAACAGGCGAAGCTCGCCGCGCACCAGGCTTTCGACCAGATAGAACTGGGTGGCGAAGTCGAACGCCAGGCGCGGGTCGATGCGGCCGGAGATCGGCAGCAGCGGCACCAGCACGCCGAGCGCCAGGATGAAGATCAGGCCCCACAGGAAATCCGGGATCGCCAGGGTCAGGCCGATCAGCCCGTCGACCGCCAACTCCGGCCAGCCGCCGCGCCAATAAACCGCCGCCAGCGCGGACAGCCCGCCCACCAGCACCGCCGCCGCCATCGCCGCGCCGGCCAGCTCCAGCGTCGCCGGCAGCCGCGACAGCACCAGCCCGACGACATCCTGGCGCAGGCTGATCGACGTGCCTAAGTCGCCGCGCACGACGTCGCCGAGCCAGACGACGAACTGCTCGGCGATCGGCCGGTCGAGACCGTACAGCCGGCGCAGGGCGTCGACGTCTTCCGCCCCGGCGCCTGGCGGGATCATCATCGCGATGGGATCGCCCGGCACCACCCGCAGCAGCACGAACACGATGACTGCGACGCCGAACAGCGTCGGCACCGCCAGCAGCAGACGCCGCAGAATATAGGCCGCGGTCATCGCGCTGGGATGCTCGACACCCGGGCCGTCGTGCGGTCGCCATTAGGACAAATTTGCGACTCCCTCTCCGCTCGCGGGAGAGGGCCGGGGTGAGGGGGCGCGCGCTCAAGCGCACGAAGATCCCCATGATGCCGCCTGTCCGGCGACGACCCCTCACCCTCCCGC
>JAZFQW010000469.1:0-2741 GCA_036445335.1 Alphaproteobacteria bacterium
GATCGCCATTTGCCTTCGGGTCATCCAACGTCCTCCAAATATTCGGGCGCCGTCCGCGCGCCGGCCGCGGCCGGGTTCAGCAGCACCATCAGCGCCGGCGCCAACAGGAAATTGCCCAGCAGCGCTAGCACGATGGCGGTGCCGGTCAGCAGGCCGAACTGGATCACGTTGTTCAGGGACGCGAACAGGAAGATGTAGAAACCGACGGCGAGCACGACCGAGGTCACAAGCATCGCCCGGCCGGCGGTGTGCAGCGTCCGGCCGACGGCGTCCCGAACATCGCCGGTCTCGGCGAAATAGCGGCGGAAATTGTGCATGAAGTGGATGGTGTCGTCGACCGCCAGCCCGATCGCGATGGAGCCGACCAGCATGGTGAACATGTTGAGCGGGATGCCCGCCCACCACATCAAGCCGACGGTGACGACGATCGGCGTCAAATTGGGCAGCATGCTGGCGAGGCCGAGTTTCAGATTGCCGATGAGGACGATCATCATCAGCGTGATGACCGCGAAGGCGATCAGGTAGCTCTTCGCCATGGAACGGATGGCGGCGTCGAGGGTGCGGCCGAAAAGGCTCATGATGCCGGTCATCGTGAAGTCGGCGTCGGAACCGAAGGTGGCGCGGAAGCGCTGCTCGATGTCGCGTATCAGCGGCACGTATTCCAGCGTGTCCCGCCACGGCACCCGGACCGTGAAGCGGGCGGTGCGGAACTGGGAATCGATGACGTTCTGCAGATCGTCGGAACCGGAATTCTCGAACAGCAGGAATTCCTGCGGGATCAGGGCGGGGTTTTCCGGGATCGCGTGATATTCCGGCCGGTTCTCGTTCAGCGCTTGATGGATTTCCTTCAGGATGTCGGCGACCGAAGTCGCCTTGCCGACGAACAGGCCGTCGCGGTCGAGACCTTCCAGCTCGCGGGCCAGGCTGTCCAACCCTACCAGGATGTCGCGGTCGTAGAGCCCGTTCTCGCGGCCCGTATCGAGCAGCACCTCGAGCACCACCGAGCCCCGCAGGTCGCGGTCGATCTTCCGCGTCGCCTGCAGCACCGGCCATTCCTCGGGCAGCCAGGAGAGGATGTCGTGCGTGAAGCGAAGCTGCCCGGCGCTGGTCAGGAAAACGGCGATCAAGACAACGCTGACCACGACAATGGCGCGCGCGTTTCCGGTCGAGAACGCGGCCACCCGATCCATCAATCGGTCCATCGGCGACGGTCCGGCCTCGGCGGGCCGGCGGTGCGGCCGGACCGGAATCACCACCAGCAGCGCCGGCAGCAGCACCACCGTATAGCCCAGCGAGATCAGCACGCCGAGACTGGCGAACAGGCCGAGATCGGCGATCGGCGCCACCTCGGCGGCTGCGAAGGAGCCCAACCCGGCGGCGGTCGTCAGGCTGGTCATGACGATCGCCAGGCCGGAATGACCAAGGGCGTGAATGATGGCGCCCTGGCGATCTTCCGACCGCCCCAGTTGCTGGAAGAAGATCGCCAGCACATGGACCGCCGCGCCGACGCCCACTGCCAGCAGGAAGGACGGCAGGATCACCGTCGGCACCTTGACCGCCACCCCGGCATGGCCCATCAGCCCGAGCGTCGAGACCAGGGTGAGCGCCACCACCAGCAACGGCAGCACTACGCCGACGACGCGGCGGAACATAACCAGCAGGCACAGCCCGATGCCGGCGACCGCGAGCAGCATGAACAGACCCATATCGGATTGCAGCGCCCGCTTCAGCGCCTCGGTCACGGTCGGCGTGCCGGCCATGTAGAGACGGAAATCCTCGGACCCGTACGTGTCCAGGATCGCCTGTACCGCCTCGACCGTCTCGCGGTTCTCCACGTCGCTCAGAGGGGTCCTCTCCAGCGCCGGCGGGCCTTCGTCGTCGAAGCCGGCCAGGGCGTCGTCGATTTCACCCGCCCCGGAACCGGCCCGGGAAAAGGCGTCGATCTCGATCACGATGGTGGTCAGGCTGGCATCCGCCGAGACCAGTTGATTGATATAGAGCGGGTTGGCCAGGATCCGGGCCCGCAACGCCGCCATCTCCTCGGGGGTCTCCGGCCATTGCCGCAGCAGATCGTCGACCACCAGGACATCGCCTTCGCCATAGGTGTTGCGGGCGTTGACCATGGAATTGATGTCGTTGAGATGCGGCACGCCGGCCGCCAACGCGTCGTGCAGCGCCTTGATCCGGGCAAGCGTGTCCGGCGTGAAGAGCTGTTTGGGCTCGACCGCCACGACGATGATGTCGTCGCGCCCGAACTGATCCTTGAAGGCGCTGTATTGCGTCAGGATGGGGTCGTCCGGGTGAAGGAACGCCTCGTTGGAGGTATCGATGGTCAGAAGGGGCACGCCGGACGCGAAGCCCGCGGCGACCACCGCCACGCCGGCCAGCACCAGCCAGTGGCGCCGGCAGATGAACGCCGCCAGCCGCTCGAACCGGCGCTCGATGCGGTCCCTGATGTCAGTCATCGCAAGCCTCCCGGCGGGCCGCCAGCAGGCCGCTGAAGCCGTCGACGAACAGGTCGGCGATCAGCTCCGGATAGCCCTCGGCTTCGAGCATCCCGGAGCCCGGCGGCAGTGCCTTTTCCAGCACCGGCCGGAATAGGAACCGCGAGGCGGCGAGCCCGGCGATCGCCGGCCCGATGACGGCGATCGGGATACCGGAGGCCGGCCCACCCAGGCCGCCCTGGAAGGCCGCGGTCATCTGCTTGAACCATTGCACCTTGAAATCGGTGATATCGGGGT
>JAZFQW010000470.1:0-12783 GCA_036445335.1 Alphaproteobacteria bacterium
GGAAATTGCAGATAGCCCTCGTAGCTCTCATGGTAGGCCGGAATGCCCACCGCATAGGCGCCAATCCCGAGGTAGGCGGCGTGGCCAAAACTGATCATGCCACCATGCCCGAGAATGAGGTTCAGACTGACCGCCGCGATCGCCAGGATCATCGTCCGGTTCATCAGATCCAAGACGAAGGCCTGATCGAAGGCCGCGGTGTAAACCGGCATCAGGCCCAACCCGGCCAGCGACACCACCATCACCCATTGCCGCGCCCGCCAATTTTGCCGCCAAGGTCTTGAATCGGGCATCGCCTCAACGTCCCTTCGGCGGAAACAGGCCTTGCGGGCGGAAGCCCAAAACCGCGGCCATCAGGATATAGATCAACATCGCCGAAAGTGCCGGCGCCGCGGTTTCGGCGTTCTGCTCGGACATGAAGAACTTGAAAAAAACATCGAGATAGGAGCGCCCCATGGTGTCGATCAGCCCGACCACGAGGGCGGCGACGAAGGCGCCCTTGATCGAGCCGATACCGCCGATGATGATGACGACGAAGGCGACAATGATGATCTCGTTGCCCATGCCGATCGAGGCTTCGGTAATCGTAATCCGCTCTCGGACGTTGGCGATGGTCGGCGGAATTCGGTCTGGAGCGGGCGCTGGCGCGCGTGCCGTGCGGGTCGTGTCCCACTCTGTCGGGACGCTCATCACGCGGGTCGCGATGGGCTTTGCGACAGGACCGCGGCACGGCGTCGATGCGAGTCTGGTGGCGTCCGCCCTGTCCCCTGAACCAGGCCCACCGCGTCGGCATCGAGGCCCACGACAAGCCATTTCTTCGGGCGAACCGGCTGCCGGCGCCCGGCCGTCTCAGTCGGCGAACGGGTCGCGGACCAGGACGGTGTCGTCGCGCTCCGGGCTGGTCGAGAACAGCGCGACGGGGGCCTCGATCAGCTCCTCGATGCGGCGGATGTACTTGATCGCGGTCGCCGGCAGCTCGGCCCACGAGCGCGCGCCGCGGGTGCTGTCGGTCCAGCCCTCGACGGTCTCGTAGACCGGCTCGACCGCCGCCTGTGCCGCCTGCGCCGCCGGCAGATGGCGGATCCGCTCGCCCCGGTAGCGGTAGCCGACGCACAGCTTGAGCTCCTCGACCCCGTCGAGCACGTCGAGCTTGGTGAGCGCGATGCCGACGATGCCACCGGTCTTGACCGCCTGGCGCACCAGCACGGCGTCGAACCAGCCGCAGCGGCGGCGGCGGCCGGTGACGGTGCCGAACTCGGCGCCGCGCTTGCCGAGCAGCCGGCCGACCTCGTTGTCCTGCTCGGTCGGGAACGGGCCGGCGCCGACCCGGGTGGCGTAGGCCTTGGTGATGCCCAGCACGTAGCCGACCGCGCCCGGCCCGACGCCGGCGCCGGCCGCCGCCTGCGCCGCGACGGTGTTGGACGAGGTGACGAACGGATAGGTGCCGTGGTCGACGTCCAGCATGGCGCCCTGCGCGCCCTCGAACAGGATGCGCCGGCCGGCCCGGCGGGCGTCGTCGAGGCGCTGCCACACGACCGCGGCATAGGGCAGGACGCGGGTCGCCACGGCGCGCAGCCGGTCCAGCAGGTCGCCGCGGTCGATCTCGTCGGCGCCCAGCCCGCGCAGCAGCGCGTTGTGATGCAGCAGCATCTGGTCGACCTTGTCGGCCAGCACCGCCGGGTCGGCCAGGTCGCACACCCGGATCGCCCGGCGCGCCACCTTGTCCTCGTAGGCCGGGCCGATGCCGCGCCCGGTGGTGCCGATCCGGTCGGCGCCGCGCGCCGCCTCGCGCGCCCGGTCGACGGCGCCGTGCACCGGCAGGATCAGCGTGGCGTTCTCCGCCAGCAGCAGCGAGTCGGGCGAGACCTCGACACCCTGCCCGCCGAGCGACTCGATCTCGTCCAGCAGCGCCCACGGGTCGACCACGACGCCGTTGCCGATGACCGACAGCTTGCCCGGCCGCACCACGCCCGACGGCAGCAGGCTCAGCTTGAACACCTTGTCGCCGATCACCAGCGTATGGCCGGCGTTGTGGCCGCCCTGGAAGCGCACGATCACGTCGGCCCGGCTCGACAGCCAGTCGACCACCTTGCCCTTGCCCTCGTCGCCCCATTGCGAACCGACCACCGCGACATTTGCCATCCGTGTTCGCCTCCCCAGCCCGCACTTCTCACACCGGCCGTACCGCGCCGTCGGCCAGCACATGGCTGCAGCCGAGCCGCCGCGCCTCGGCCGCGGCGTCGGCGGCGGGCGCCAGCCCGGCCACGGTGACCCAGCCGTCGCCGCGCCAGCGGTCGGCGTCGCCGCGCGCTGTCCCGAACGGCAGATAGAGGCGGTCGGGCGTCGCCGGCGGCGGCAACGCCCGCAGCACGCTGTCCATGAACAGGGTGACCCCGGTCGCCGGAGATCCACCGGTGCCGGTCCGGTAGCGTCCGCCGCGGCCGAGTTCGCCGCGCACGCCGCGGGCGAACAGCGTGAAGCTGACGCCGATATGGTATTCGAAGCCGCGGTGTTCGACCGGATCGACGGTCACCACCAGGTCCGGCGCCGCGTCGGCCACCAGGCGGGCCACCTCGACCAGCCGATCGCGCTCGGCCGCCGCGGCGCCGGGCAGCTTGAGCCGCTCGAGCGCCGGCAGGGCGTCGACCGCCCGGCCGGTCGCCGCCATCAGGGCCGCCAGCGGCGGCGCCGCCGCGCCGCCGATCTCGCCCACCATGGCGGCGTCCTTGCGGTCGAGCGCGTGGCGCAGCGGCGCCGCCCGATCGGCCGGCGGCGGCATCTCGTCCAGCAGCGCCGTGACCAGGACCGGCGACTTCAGGTCGATCGACAGGTTGGCGGCCCCGACCGCGCGCAACGCCGTGGCGGCCAGTGCCGCCACCTCGACGTCGGCCGCCGGTTCCGCCGTGCCGATCAGCTCGGCGCCGACCTGGGCGAACTGGCGCTCGGGGCGCAGCTGGCTGCCCTTGACCCGCAGCACCTGGCCGGCATAGCCGAGCCTGAGCGGCCGCGGCGCGGAGCCCAGGCGCGAGTCGGCGATGCGCGCGATCTGCAGGGTCATGTCGGCGCGCACCGCCATCATGCGCTGGCTGATCGGATCCATCAGCCGGAACGTCTCCTTGGCCATGGCAGTGCCGACACCGCCCAAAAGGGTCTCCTCGAACTCGACCAGCGGCGGCTTGACCCGCGCGTAGCCGTGGCTCGCCAGGACCGCCATCAGCCGTTCGACCACCGCCGCCTCGTGCCCGGCGTCGGGTGGCAGCACGTCGTGGAAACCGGCCGGCAGCAGGGCCTTGTGGGGCAGGTCATTCATCGCGGCACCAGGCTAGCCTGCATTTCTCATAGTGGCCAGGGTCGGCGCGGCGAAGACTGATGGCTCAGCGCCGGGCGAAGCAGAGCACCGGATAGGTGTAGCCGGCGGCGGTCGACGCGATCGATTCCGAGGCGACCGGGCTCAGGGTACCGGCGGCGTTGTAGGCGATACCGTCCTGCCGGAGCAGGGTGATCAGCGAATCGACCCTGATCGCGAAGCCGATGTTCTCGGCGTCGACGAGGCCCGAATTGACGATGCCGATGACGACGCCGCCCTCGTCCAGCAGCGGCCCGCCGCTGTTGCCCTCCTGCACCGCCGCGCTGGTCTGCAGCGATCCGGCGTCGCCGCGATATCCGGTCAGCGAACTGACGATGCCGTCGGTGAAGTTGATCGACCCCAGCTCGGTCAGCAGCGGATAGCCGACCACGTAGACCTTCTGGCCCAGGCTCGGGTCCGAGGAGCCGCGCAATAACGCAACGGTGCCCGGCACTATCTCGGTCCGCACGACGGCGATGTCGTTGCGGCGGTCACTGGCGACGACGACCGCGGGCAGGATGTCGTCATCCGTCGCCACGCCGACGGCGGCGCAGCCCCGGACGACATGGTCATTGGTGACGAGGTTGCCCTGGCGATTGACGTAAAATCCCGTGCCGCTGGCGACCATGGGGAAGTGCCTGGGAATCGGCGCAATGCCGGCCGCGGTCGACGGCGCCTGTCCGACCACGACTCCGCCGCTCTCCGCCCTGCAGTCGGCCGAGTCGGTATTGCGGCGGCACGCTCCGGTGCCGATGCCGGGCTCGTCGCACTCGCCGTCGAACGCCCACTGGCAACTGTTCTTACCCGACGCGGCACCGACCGACCGGCAATCGGCGACGTCGGTGTCGGGAGGACAGACCCCGGTGCCGACATCGGGGTGGTCGCACTCGCCGTCAAAGGCGAACTGGCAGCTGTTCGCGCCCGGATTGGGGTTCGAACAGTCGGCAGTGTCGGTGCCGGCAGGGCACAGCCCGGTTCCCCGGCCGGGTTCGTCGCAGTCGCCGTCGAAGGCGAATTCGCAGACATTGTCCTTGGCGCCGACTGCGTCCTTGACGCCGACCGCGACCGATCGCACCGGGGAACACGCCGCCAGAACCACCACCGCACCGATCAGGGCGACGGTCCCGATCCACGTGCCCGCGCGCGAGATCGATCCGTCCGGCAGGCCCGCTCGAGGCATCGTCAATCCGATCCGACCCGGTCGTTTCCAGCTCATGGCCTCGGATTGTGGCGGTCACGCGGGCGGCGTGCAACCCGTCCGCGATTCTCAGTGCCGGAACGCCTTGAAAGGCTCTCCAGAGTAACGGTGCCATTCGAAAGGCGCGGTCGGGTCAGTACACCAGCACCATCAGGCGGCCATCGGCGAGGCCGAAGACCAGCGCGCCCGGGCCGGCGGGTACGATCGCGGTGCCGACGGTGCCGCCGAGGTCGATGTCCGCCAGCTCACGGACCACGCCGCCGCGCAAGCCGATCAGCCGCAGCCGGTCGCGGTCCCGGCTGGGCACCGCCAGGTCCGGCAGCCCGTCGCCGTCGATATCGGCGATCGCCGCCAGGCCCAGTTCGGTGCTGCCGATGGCGTGGTTGGAAAACCCCGGCTCGGCGGCCTGCCGCCGCAGTCCTCCGTCACGGAACTCCCAGATCATCAGCCGGCCGCCGATGTGCGGCGTCTCCACATAGGCGATCTCGGTCGTCCCGTCGCCGTCGAAGTCGGCCGCGCCGATCGGGTTGAGCCAGCGGCTGGGGCGGCCGATCGGCGGCGTTTCGGCGATCACGCGCAGCGTGCCGGCGGGGTCGAGCCCGGCCACCGCCAGCGCCGCGCCGCGGTCGAGATAGGAGCGGACGACGATGATCTCGTCGCGACCGTCGCGGTCGAGATCGACGAGCCGCGGCACCAAGTCCTCGAATACCGCGTCGGCGCCCGCCGCCAGCTCGGCGGTCGCGCCATCGCGGCGGCGGACCCTCAGCGCCGCCGCCTCCAGCCGGTCGCCCAGCACGCCGTGGCGATAGCGGTCGGTCGGCAGCGCCAGCCAGGCCGCCACAATGTCGTTGTCGCCGCCGACGACCCGGCCGTGCGGCAGCAGATCGGGCGGCAGAATTTGAGGCTCCGCCGCCGCCGCAGCCGACAGAATGGGTGTCCCGCCGTCCTCGACCCGGACCGCGACCCGCGCGCCGCTGCGGGTCGTCACGATCGCCGCGTCGTCGCCGGCGGCGACGGCATCGACACCGCCAGCAACGGGGATTTCGTGCAGGCCGACGCCGGGCAGGCGCTCGTCGGCGCAGGCCGGCACCGCCATCGCCATCGCGACGGCCGCAGCCGCCATCGCCGGCCGGTACCGCATCAGTCAGAACCTCAGGGACTTGACCTGCAGCACGCTCGGCAGGTCGCAAACCTCGCGGATCACGGCGTCGGGCACCGGCCCGTCGACGGCGACCAGGGCGATGGCGTTGCCGCCGGCCTCGGTGCGGCCGAGATGGAAGCTGGCGATGTTGATGCCGGCGTCGCCCATCGCCCTGCCCAGCCCGCCGATCAGGCCGGGCTTGTCCTCGTTGCGCACGAACAGCATGTGCGAGCTCAGCTCGGCCTCCAGCGGGATGTCCTCGACCGCGACCAGGCGCGGCTTGTCGCCGCCGAACAGCGACCCGGTGACCGATCGCGTGCGATGTTCGGTGGTCACCGTCAGGCGGACCAGAGTGTGATAGTCGGCCAGGCGCTCGCGTTTGGTCTCGCTGACGGTGATGTTGCGTTCGCGGGCGATCGCCGGCGCCGACACCATGTTGACGCTGTTCAGCAGCGGCGTCAGCAGACCGGTCAGCAGCGCCGCGGAGATCGGCTTGGTGTTCAGGTCGGCGGCGTCGCCGGCATACTCGATGTTGACCTCCTTGATGCCGGATTCGGTGATCTGGCCGGCGAAGCTGCCCAACTGGTCCGCCAGCTTGAGATAGGGGCCGAGCCGCGGCGCATCCTCGGCGCTGACCGACGGCATGTTGAGCGCGTTGACGACCGCGCCGTCGATCAGGAAATCGGCCATCTGCTCGGCCACCTGGATGGCGACGTTCTCCTGCGCCTCGGTCGTGGCGGCGCCGAGATGCGGCGTGCACACCACGTTGGCCATGCCGAACAAGGGGTTTTTGCGCGCCGGCTCGTCGGCGAACACGTCCAGCGCGGCGCCCGCCACGTGGCCCGACTCCAGCGCCGCCTTCAGCGCCGCCTCGTCGACCAGCCCACCGCGGGCGCAGTTGACGATGCGCACACCCGGCGCCATCTTGGCGATCGCCGCGGCGTCGATGAGGCCGCGAGTGGCGTCGGTCAGCGGCGTGTGCAGGCTGATGAAGTCCGCCCGCCGCAGCAGCTCGTCAAGATCGACCTTATCGATGCCCAGGTCGACCGCGCGCTCCGGCGACAGATAGGGGTCGTAGGCGACCACCTTCATGCGCAGGCCCAGCGCCCGGTCGGCGACGATCGAGCCGATGTTGCCGGCACCGACGATGCCCAGCGTCTTGGCGAACAGCTCGACCCCCATGAAGCGGGACTTCTCCCACTTTCCGGCGTGGGTCGAGGCGTTCGCCTGGGGGATCTGTCGGGCCAGCGCGAATATCATGGCGATGGCGTGCTCCGCCGTGGTGATCGAGTTGCCGAACGGCGTATTCATCACCACGACGCCCCTGGCGGTGGCGGCCGGGATGTCGATGTTGTCGACGCCGATGCCGGCGCGGCCGATGACCTTGAGGCCGCCGGCCGACTCCAGCAGCTTGGGCGTCACCTTGGTGGCCGAGCGGATGGCGAGTCCGTCATAGGCGCCGATAACCGCCCTCAATGCGTCGGGGTCGAGGCCGGGCTTGAGGTCGGCCTGGATGCCGCGGCGCTCGAACACCACGACCGCGCGCGGGCTGAGCTTGTCGGAGATCAGGACTTTCGGCATGGGGTCGTCCTCCATGGCGTCGCGCCGGCTTGGTCCCGCGATCCGGCCCGGCGGCGCTGCAACGAGACTGTCGGGGTCAGGCGGCCTTGGCGAACTCGGCCTGGACGGTGGCATAGCCCCAGTCGAGCCACGGCAGCAGCGCCTCGAGGTCGGCGGTCTCGACCGTGCCGCCGCCCCAGATCCGCAGGCCCGGCGGGGCGTCGCGATAGCCGTTGATGTCGTAGGCGACGCCCTCGTCGTCCAGCAGGCCGGCGATGCGCTTGGGCACCGCCGCCTGGTCCTCGGGAGCGAGCGCCGCAAACCACGGATCGACGATCCTCAGGCAGATCGACGTGGTCGAGCGCGTCGCCGGGTCGGCGGCCAGGAAATCGATCCAGCCGGTGCGCTCGACCCAGGCGGCGAGCGCCGCGAAGTTGGCGCGCGACCGGGCGATCAGCCCGGCCAGCCCGCCGATGCTCTCCGCCCATCGCAGACCGTCGAGCGCGTCCTCGGCCGCCAGCATCGACGGTGTGTTGACGGTGTCGCCCTTGAAGATGCTCTCGATGAGCCTGCCGCCCCTGGTCAGGCGGAACAGCTTGGGCAGCGGCCACGGCGGCGTGTGGCGCTCCAGCCGTGCGACCGCGCGCGGGCTCAGCGCCAACATGCCGTGCGCCGCCTCGCCGCCCAGCACCTTCTGCCAAGACCAGGTGACCACGTCGAGCTTGTCGTACGGCAGATCCATGGCGAAGACGGCGGAGGTGGCGTCGCAGATCGTCAGGCCCTGGCGGTCGGCGGCGATCCAGTCGCCGTCGGGAACCCGTACCCCCGATGTCGTCCCGTTCCAGGTGAACACCACGTCGCGGGCGGGGTCGACCCGTCCGAGATCGGGCAGCGCGCCGTATTCGGCGTCCAGCACCCGGACGTCGTCGAGCCTCAGCTGCTTGACGACATCGGTCACCCAGCCGGCGCCGAAGCTCTCCCACGCCAGCATGTCGACGCCGCGGGCGCCCAGCAGCGACCACAGCGCCATCTCCACCGCGCCGGTATCCGAAGCCGGCACGATGCCCAGCCGATAGTCCTCCGGCAGGCCGAGGATCGATTTGCTGCGGGCGATGATCTCCGCCAGCTTCGCCTTGGCCGGCCCGGCGCGGTGCGAGCGGCCGAGCATCGCGCCGGCCAGCGCCGCTTCCGTCCAGCCGGGACGCTTGGCGCAGGGACCCGAGGAGAAATGGGGGTTCGACGGCCGATCTAGCGGCTTGGTCATGGCTATTCCTTCCAGAATAGGTGCGCCCCGTTGGGGGGGCGTGGCCCGCCGCGGAGCATAGTCGCACCGGCGCGGCCGTCAACCGGATTTATTCCGCAGTGCAGCAAATTCCAGCCATGCCGCCGTGACTCGCGCCGACGCGTTCGGAAACTAAGAGCACACGGGATTCCACTGGTCTATGTGAAATAATATTTTGGATCAACCACAGAGGAACAGAGACACAGAGCAACAAAATTGAATATTAAAACGGTAAATTGTGATCTTGTATTATTTTCCGCTGTGTCTCTGTGTCTTTGTGGTCCTCTATATTTTTCGCAGCGATACGATGCTCCGCTTCAGACCGCCACCGTCCCATCGCGTTTGGCGAGGATGTGGTTGGCGATCCACGAGGACACCAGCTCGCCGCGCTGGTTGTGGACGCGGTAGAGCATGCGCACTGTGCCGCGGTCGGGGCGCGACCGCGACGGCCGCTGCTCGACCACCTCCACGGCGACCTTGAGGGTGTCGCCGGGGCGCACCGGCAGCTGCCAGCGCAGCTCGTCGAGCCCGCCGGCGCCCAGGCTGCACGCGGCGATCGCCCCGGTCTGGTAGAACAGCCGGAAGCCGAGCGCCAGGGTCTGGAAGCCCGAGGCGATCAGCCCGCCGTACGGTGTGTGCCGGGCGGCCTCGGCATCGATGTGGAAGGGCTGCGGGTCGTAGGTCAGCGCGAACGAGACGATCTCCGCTTCGGTCAGCGTCGCGCCCGGAGAGTCGAAGCGCCGGCCGACGGTGAAGTCCTCGAAATGGAGCGCCTGCATCAGTTGGCCGCCCCGGGCGCCAGGGCCCGCTCGAAGTAGACCAGCCGCTCCGGCGCGGCGGACGGGCGTTTCGACGCGCCGCGATAGTCGCCGGTCTCGCGGAAGCCCAGCGCGCGGTACAGCGCGATGGCCGCGGTCATCGCCGGCACGGTGTCGAGCCGCATCGCCCGGTAGCCCTGCACCGCGCCCGCCGCCAGCACCGCCCGGGCGAGCCGTCGGCCGAGCCCGTGGCCGCGGAACGCCGGCCGGACGTACAGCCGCTTCATCTCGCACCCGCCGTCGCGGTCGGGCCGCAGGCCGACGCAGCCGGCGACCGCGCCGTCGACCCGGGCGAGCAGGAGGCGGCCGCCGGGCGGCGCGTACCGGCCGGGCAGGGTGGCGAGCTCGTCGTCGAACCCCTGGAAACACAGCGAGAAGCCGAGCGACTCGGCGTATTCGAGGAACAGCGCGCGGATATGCGCCAGGTCCGCGGGTCCGTCCGCCGGGTCGATCGAAACGGCGGCACTGCCCGATCTCCGCACCGGGCCGACGGCGCCGGGCGGTGGGCCTTTGGCCGGTCCCTGGTCGGATGTCATCGCCGCGCCCGACTCGCGGGTCGTTGGTTTGGCCATGGTCGAACTGTGCACGGCAGCGGCCGCCGCCGTCACTCTCTTTCACTGGTCATGTCCAGCCCGCATTTCTCACACTGGCCATGGCCTGCGTCGCGTCCGGGCGGTGCGCGCCGCCAGGAGAAGGCCGAAGAGCGAAGCACCGCTACGGGCGCGGCGTTCGACGCAGCGGGCGGGCCGCCCGGGCGCGACCCGGAGGGCGGCGCTGTCGCGCCGCGCAGACCGTGACCAGTATGAGAAGTGCGGGCTAGAGAAAGTCCTGCAGCATCGCCACCAGCGGTTTGTCGGCCGGCGGCATCGGGTAGTCGCGCAGGCGGGCGGGGCGAACCCAGGCGAGCGCCTGGCCCTCCTGCGGCACCGGAGTGCCGCGCCACACCCGGCACAAATAGAGCGGCATGACCAGATGGAATTCGTCGTAGGCGTGCGAGGCGAAGGTGAACGGGGCGAGGCAACTCTGCGCGGTGTCGATCGCCAGCTCCTCGCGCAGCTCGCGGATCAGTGCCGCCTCCGGGGTCTCGCCGTCGCGTATCTTGCCGCCGGGGAACTCCCACAGGCCCGCCATCGCCTTGCCCGCCGGACGCCGTGCCAGCAGCACCCGTCCGTCGATATCGACCAGCGCGACCGCGGCGACCAGCAGGATACCGGCGCCGGTCATTGGGCGGAGTCCGCGGCGGCACTGGTCGGCAGCGTTCGATCGAGCACATAGCGATGCAACGGCACCTCCTCGCCGCGCAAAATGAACCACTTCCGGTACGCGCCGCCACGGACGAACCCGAGCTTGGCCAGCACGCGGATCGACGCCGCGTTTCCCGGCAGCACGGTCGCCCAGACCGGATCGTGGCCGCGGCTCAGGGCGACGTCGATCGACGCGCCCGCCATCTCGGTGGCGAACCCGTGCCCCCAGAACGCCCGGCCGAGCCAAAAGCCGATCTCGGCGCCGCCGTCACTATCGGGATAGACGCCGGTGACGCCGATCAGCCGCCCGGTACGGCGCTCGACGGCGGCAATGCGACGGCCGCCGGGGCGGACGGTTGTCGAGGCGATCCATGCGGCGGCGGCGTCCTCGGTGAACGGATGGGGCAGGAAGGATAGGTGTTTCGCGACCTCGAGGTCGTCGCCGATCGCCGCCGCCGCGGCGGCATCGCCGGCGACCAGCGGGCGCAGGACAAGGCGCGCGGTCTCCAGCGGCGCCGAACCGTGCGGGCTAGCTGCGATAGTCGGCATTGATCGAGATGTAGCCGTGGGTCAGGTCGCAGGTCCACACCGTCGCCCGGCCCCGCCCGACACCCAGATCGACGGCAATGTCGATTTCGCGCCCCTTCATGTGCCGGGCCACCGGCGCCTCGGCATAACCCGGGACCGCCCGCCCCTCGGCGGCGATTGCGATCCCGCCGACGGCGATCGTCAAGAGATCGCGGTCGGCCTTCTCGCCGGCCTTGCCGACCGCCATGACGATGCGTCCCCAATTGGCGTCCTCGCCGGCGATCGCGGTCTTGACCAACGGCGAATTGGCGATCGCCAGGCCGACCCGGCGCGCCGACCGCGCCGAGGCAGCACCGGTTACGGTGATGGCGACGAATTTCTCCGCGCCTTCGCCGTCGCGCACCACCTGGTGTGCCAGGTCCAGCATCACGGCGTCGAGCTGGCGCCTGAAGTCGGCGAGAGCGCGGTCGCGGTGATCGCCGATCGGCGGATGGCCGGCCCGCGCCGTGGCGCTCAACAGCACCGTGTCGCTGGTCGAGGTGTCGCCGTCGACGGTGATCGCGTTGAACGATCGGTCCACCGCCCGCGCCAGCAGCGGCCGCAGCGCCGCCGCGGTCAGCGCCGCGTCGGTGAATACGAAGGCCAGCAGGGTGGCCATGTCCGGCGCGATCATGCCCGACCCCTTGGCGATGCCGTTGATCGTCACATCGGCGTCGCCGATCCGGGCGCGGCGGGTCGCGCCCTTGGCAAAGGTATCGGTCGTTCCGATCGCATCGGCGCAGTCGGCCCAGCCGGTGGCGCCCAGCGACCGTTCCAGGCGCGGCAACTGCCCGGCGATATGATCCGCGGCGACCGGCTGGCCGATCACCCCGGTGGACGCCGGGAACACCTCGTCGACGGCGCAGCCGAACCGCTCGGCCGCCGCGGTCACCGTGTGCCGGACCGTCTCGTCGCCGGCCCGCCCGGTGAAGGCGTTGGCGTTGCCGGAATTCACCACGATCGCCCGGGCGCGGCCGCCGGGCAGCGACCGGCGGCACCACTCGACCGGCGCCGACGGGCAGCGCGAGCGGGTGAGGACCCCCGCGATGGCCGTGCCGGGGTCCATGACGGCGAGAAACAGATCGCGTTCGCCCGACGGTTTGAGGCCGCCGGCGCAGCCGGCCACCCGCACGCCTCGAACCCCCGGCATATCGGGGAACCGCGCCGGCGCCAGCGGCGATCTGCGGAGCTTCATCCGCCGACGGTCGGGCTCAATTCTCCATGGGTTCGCCGTCCGGGCCATAGACGACGATCTCGGCGCCGTCACGCAACTCGGCGAAGATCCCCTGGATTACGTCGTCCGCCAGACCGCTTTCCAACTGCGAACGCAGGTCCTCCAGCGACGGCTGCTCGGTCATCCGGCGTTCCTCGACCTTTATCACGTGCCAGCCGAACTGGGTCTCCACCGGGGTCGCGTAGACTTCGCCCGGCTGCAGGGCGAACGCCGCCACGGCGAACGGCTCGACCATCTGGCCCTGGTTGAAAAAGCCGAGGTCGCCGCCGCGCGGCCCGCTGGGACCGACCGAGAATTCCGCCGCCAGGTCGGCGAACACCGCACCTTCGTTGAGCTGGTCTATCAGGTCCTTCGCCTCGTCCTCGGTCCCGACCAGGATGTGGCGCGCACGCA
>JAZFQW010000471.1:0-8962 GCA_036445335.1 Alphaproteobacteria bacterium
CCGCTGACCCTCACCGCGGCGATCCCGGCCGGCGCCGAGGCCGGCGGCTGCGTGGTGCTGGTGCAGCAGGCCGGCCATGGCCCGATTCTGGGCGCCGCCCGCCTGGTTTGGTAGACATTCCCCGAGATCCCCCGCCCGATTGCCCGATCGGGCTTTAGGCCAGCCTCCGGGCTGGCCTATTTGTGTCGGGGGCTAGCCGAGTCCACGCTCCAGCGCCTCGGCCAGGCGGCGCGAGAACGCGGCCGGGTCGGGGACCGGCTCGCCCTCGACGATCCGAGCCTGATCGAGCAGCAGGAAGGCCAGCTCGCGCAGCTGGGCGGCGGTCCCGCCGTCACCCAGTCCGGTGCTCGCCAAGTGGGTGAGCCGGGTGATCAGCTTGTGCCGCGGATTGATCTCCAGGATTCGCTTGGACACCGCGTCGACCTGCTTGTGCTGCATCAGCAGGCGTTCCAAGTGCATATCCATGTCGCCCTCGTCGGCCACCAGGCAGACCGGGCTGTCGGTCAGTCGCTCGGACGCGCGGACATCCTTCACGTCCGACGCCAGGGCGGTCCTGAAGGCGGCGATCAGCGCGTCCGTTCCGTCCGGGAGCGGTTCCTCGCCGGCGTCGTGGTCGGCCGTCACCGCGCCGTCGGCGGACTTGATCTTCGCCAGGTCGGCGCCGCCCCGCGTCACCGACTTGAACGGCTTTTCCATGAACGCCGCGACCGCCGTGACCCAGAATTGGTCCACCGGGTCGGTCAACAGCAGCACTTCGACGCCGCGGGCGCGGAAGCCTTCGAGCTGCGGCGATTTGCGCAGCGCCTCGGCATCGTCGCCCGAAATCGTGTAGATCGCCTCCTGGCCTTCCTTCATCCGCCCGACATAGTCGGCCAGCGTCGTCCAGTCGTTGCCGTCGGCGGTGGTGCGGAACCGGAGTAAGCCCAACAGGGTGTCGCGGTTCTCGAAGTCCTCGTACACGCCCTCCTTGATCAGTGCGCCGAACGCTTTCCAGAACACCTCGTATGCGGACTTGTCGTCGGCCGCCTTCTTGCCCAGCGCCGACAGCACCCGCTTGGTCAGGCCGTGGCGGATCTTGCCGACCACCGGGTTGGTCTGCAGCATCTCGCGGCTGATGTTGAGCGGCAGGTCCTCGCTGTCGACGATGCCGCGGAGGAACCGCAGATACGATGGCAACAGCCCTTCGGTGTCATCGGACACGAACACCCGGCGGACATACAGCTTCACGCGGTGGCGTCGGTCCGGATTGAACAGGTCGAACGGCGCGGTGGACGGGATGAACAGCAGCGCGGTGTATTCGATCACCCCCTCGGCGCGGTAATGCAGCGTCTGCCACGGCTCGTCGAAGGTGTGTCCGACATGGTGGTAGAACTCGGTGTACTGCTCCTGCGTGATGTCCGATTTGGGGCGGGTCCACAATGCCGATGCGCGGTTGAGCGTCTCCTCCTCCGCGTCCGCCTTGCCGGCCGGCTGCAGCACGATGGGCAGGGCGATGTGGTCCGAGTAGGTCTTGACGATGCGGCGCACCCGATCCTCGTCCAGGAACTCGCCCTGGTCCTCGGCGATGTGCAGGATCACGCTCGTGCCGCGCGACACTCCCTCGGCCTCGCTGATCGTGAACTCACCCCGGCCGTCGGACAGCCAACGCCAGCCGTCCGCCTCACCTGCCTTCCGGGTCGTCACGGCGACCTGGTCGGCGACCATGAAGGCGGAATAGAAGCCGACGCCGAACTGGCCGATCAGCGCCATGTCCTTCTTGGCGTCGCCGGTCAGCCCCTTCATGAAGGCCGAGGTGCCGGAGCGCGCGATAGTGCCCAGGTTCTCGACCAGCTCGGTCCGCGTCATGCCGATGCCGTTGTCCGCCAGGGTCAGGGTCCGCGCCTTGGGGTCGACCGAAAGGCTGATCTTGAAGTCGCCGCCCTCGGCATCGGCGATCAGCTGGGGATGGGTCAGGGCGGCGTAGCGCAGCCGGTCGCAGGCATCAGAGGCGTTGGAGATCAGCTCCCTCAGGAAGACGTCCTTGTGGCTGTACAGCGACTTCGCCACGATCTCCAGGAGCTGACTGACTTCGGCTTGGAACTGCAGGCGTTCTTCGGTCATGGCGGACGAGCGGTGATCAGTTGGCGGTGGCGATAGCGGTGATATGTGCAAGCGGACCCACGCCTGCAAGCGGGCGGGCGCGACGCATGCCCGCAGGCCGGCGATCGCCGGTCGGCTACTGCAACGCGTCGCCGATCAGCGGCATCATGTCGGTGCCGTTCAACAGCATCGCGCCGGCCTCGTCGAGCCGGAACTCGTAGATCCGCGCCGGCTCGCCGTTGGCGCCGGTGCCCTCCCGCCCCATCGCCTGCAGCACGGTCAGCATCTGCACCGTGCCCTGGTCGCCCAGGGTGTCGCGGACCTCGGCGATCAGCGCGTCGATCCCGGTGATCACCATATCCGCCTCGGCCGTGACGCCGTAGGACGACGCCGCGTTCGGCCTCACCACGCCCTCCAATTCCAGGGTGGCGATGTCGGCGATCACCCGAATCGCGCGGATTTCGATGGCGCTGCCGGCGTCCATGATCGCCTGCTGCAGCTGGATGCCACTCATCATGACGGCTGCCTCGGGCCCCATCTGGCCGCTGCTGCGCAGGGCACTGGTGATGACCTCGACCAGCGCATCGTTGGGCAGGTCGATCAGTGCCAGGCTGACCTGCGTCTCCGACGGCACGAACCGCGCGAACGGGAACGGATCGATTTCGACGCCGTCGGAGGCGGAGTCGATCTCCACGCTGGAGCGGTCGCCTTCCAGGCCGGAGGCCGCCATGCGGAAGCTGCCGTTGTCGATCGAGAAGCTTTCGCCGCCATCGGTCACCGCGAAGTCTTCCACCGCGTATGCGAACTCGAACGAGTCCAACAGCGTCGGCGTGGCCTCCAACAGGCTCGCCATGGTCTCCGACATGGCGAGCAGCGCCTGGTGGTTCTGCCCGCCCTGTACGTCGCGGATCAACGCCTTGAACTCGTTGTTGAAGGCGGTGAAGTCGGCCATGTTGAACCTGCCGGCCTCGGCGGTAAACTCGGCGCCGGCCATGTCGAACACCTGGTCGCCGTCGTCGTCCCAGACCCGCATGTTGCTGATGGAGACATGCGAGCGCACATCGTAGAGAGCGCTCGACACCTCGTTGCTGTTGGAGATCGCGGTCACGGCCTTGATCGTCATCCGACCGGCGCCGCCGGGTCCCGTTAACTCCAGGTCACCCCAGGTGGCGTCCATCGACATGAAGGTCTCGAACTCCGGCGCGAAGACGCCTTGCCCCGACTGCGAGCCGATGGTCATGGTCACCGCCTCGCCCCGGCCGCCGCGCTCGACGATGCGGTAATTGTCGGGGATCCGCCAGACCGCGCCATACCAGCCGTTGTCCGTCGGGGTCAGGTCGATCTCGATCGCGCCGAAAAACAGGTCGGCCTCGCCGGCGAAGGTGACGGTCGCGGCGGGGATGACCGCGCGGTAGCTGTCGCCGTCGGGTTCAACGGTGATGCTGCCGTCCAGCGCGATGGTGTATATGCCCGCGGGGTTCTGCAGGTTCTGGCCCATCCAGACCTTGATCGCCCGGCGGATCTGGTCGGCGGTGGCGCTGTCGGTCTGCGCCGTTGCCGGCAGCGCGCCGGCGGTGAGGCCGGCGGCCAGAACACCAGCAAGAAGGGCTCTCTTGTACATCGGGTGGTCTCCAACGGGATGAGGTCGGGCAACGCGCGTCGTCCGGCGGCGGATGGAAAGTGCGCGGCGACCGCCCAAAAGTACCCCGGAACACCCGATCGCAGCAACACAGGTTCGAGCCAGTCCGCACTTCTCACACTGGCCACGGTCTGCGCGGCGCCACAGCGCCGTCCTCCGGGTCGCGTCCGGGCGGCCCGCCCGCTGCGTCAAACGCCTCGACCCCAGCGCTGTAACGCTCTTTGGCCGTCTCCTGGCTGCTAGGACCGCCTGGACGCGACGCAGGCCATGGCCCCCGTGTGCGAGAGGCGGGCCGGCGGCCGCTCCGGCCCGCCGGCCTCGAATCGGCCCCTCCGATCTTGCAACGCAGCATCAAAGGCTCGATGTTGATGGCATGAGCCCGATTGCGGACCATCGGCGAGTAACCGCCTTGCTCGGCCCGACCAACACCGGCAAGACCCATCTCGCCATCGACCGGATGCTGGGCCACGGCAGCGGAATGATCGGCTTCCCGCTGCGGCTGCTGGCGCGCGAAAACTACGATCGCGTCGTCCGGATCAAGGGCCGCGGCAAGGTCGCCCTGGTGACCGGCGAGGAAAAGATTGTCCCGGCCGAGCCGTCCTACCTGGTGTGCACGGTCGAAAGCATGCCGCTGGACCGGCCGGTCGACTTCCTCGCGGTCGACGAGATTCAGCTCTGCGCCGATCCCGAGCGCGGCCACGTGTTCACCCAGCGCATGTTGCAGGCTCGCGGGCGCGAGGAAACCATGTTCCTGGGCTCGGAGACGATCCGCCCGCTGTTGCGCCGGCTGGTCCCGGAGGCCGAGTTCGTCGGCCGGCCGCGCTTTTCCAGCTTGACCTTCGCCGGCTATCGCAAGCTGACCCGCCTGCCGCCGCGTAGCGCGGTGGTCGCCTTTTCCGCCGCCGACGTCTACCGGACCGCCGAGCTGCTGCGGCGCCAGCGCGGCGGCACGGCGGTCGTGCTGGGGGCGCTCAGCCCGCGCACCCGCAATGCCCAAGTCGGCATGTACCAGGCCGGCGAGGTCGATTACCTGGTCGCCACCGACGCCATCGGGATGGGCCTCAACATGGATATCGACCATGTCGCCTTCGCCCGGCTGTCGAAGTTCGACGGCCAGCTGTCGCGGCCGCTGCGGGCGGCCGAGATCGCCCAGATCGCCGGCCGGGCGGGGCGGCACATGGCCGACGGCACCTTCGGCACCACCACCGACGCCGGCACGCTGGGCGAGGAGCTCGTCGCCTCGGTCGAATCCCACAGCTTCGACCCGTTGACCGCGCTCATGTGGCGCAACACGGATCTGGATTTCCGCAGCCCCGCCCTGCTGCTGAACAGCCTGCAGGCCCGCCCGCCAGTGCGCGATCTGCGCCGCGCGCCCGACGCCGACGACCATCTGGCGCTCGCCGCGCTGGCGCGCGATCCGGCGATCGCGGCGATCGCCGTCACGCCCGAGGCCACCCGGCTGCTGTGGGAGGTCTGTCAGATTCCGGACTTCCGCAAGGTGCTGTCGGACGACCACACCAGGCTGCTCGGCCGGATCTTCCGGCAGGTCGCCGGCGGCGCCGACCGGCGCCTCGACACCGACTGGGTCGCCCGGCAGGTGGCGCGCCTCGACCGCACCGACGGCGACATCGACGCCCTGGTGTCGCGGATCGCCCACATCCGCACCTGGACATACATCTCGCACCGGCCAGACTGGCTGGCCGATCCGCGGCATTGGCAGGACCGTGCGCGGGCGATCGAGGACAGGCTGTCCGACGCCCTGCACGAGCGCCTGACCCAACGTTTCGTCGACCGACGCGCCGCCGTGCTGGTGAAGCGGATGGCCGGCGGCGGCGAACTGGTCGGGGCGGTGAGCCGCAGCGGCGACGTGCTGGTGGAGGCCGAATATGTCGGGCGGCTCGCCGGATTCCGCTTCGTCGCCGACGAGGCCGTCCACGTCGAGGACGCCCGCTCGCTGCTGAGCGCCGCCCGCCGCGCCCTGCGTGACGAGATGGGCGCTCGGCTGCGCCGCTTCGAGGCCGAGGACGACGACGCCTTCGTGCTGGCGGAGGGCGACGCGCTGCCGTCCGGCACCGTGCTGTGGGACGGCCATCCGGTGGCTCGTTTGGCGCCGGGGCCCGACCCGTTGAGGCCCGCGATCAAGCCGGCGGCAAGCGAACTGGTCGAACCGGCGATGCGCGACCGCATCGCCCGCCGACTGCAGTCGTGGATGGCCGGCCGCGTGGCCGCGGCGCTGAGGCCGCTGCTGCGGTTGCGCGACGCCGAGCTGCCGGGGCCGGCCCGCGGCATCGCCTTCCAGCTGATCGAAGGGCTGGGCAGCCGCCGGCGCGGCGATCTAGACGCGCTGCTGAAGACGCTGTCGCGGGCCGATCGCAAGGCGCTGGCGGCGCTCGGCGTGCGCATCGGGGCGACGCATCTGTACCTGCCGGCGTTGCTGAAGCCGCGCGCCGTCGCCATGCGCTCGCTGCTGTGGTGCGTGGCCCACCGCGATGGGAGTGGCCTGCCGCTGCCCCGCGCCGGCAGCCTGTCGGTGGCGCGGGAAGACGCGGTGCCGGCGGACTACTACCGGGCCATCGGCTACAGCGCGGCCGGCGGCCGCGCCATACGCGTGGACCGGCTGGACGCGCTAGCGGCCGCCGCCGGCAAGCTGCAGCGCCTGGGGCCATTCGCGGCGACGCCGCAGCTGGCGCGGCTGGTGGGCGCGCCGACCACGGACCTGCCTGACATCCTGGTCGCGCTGGGGTATCGCCGGTCCGACGCCGACGACGGTGGCGCGGTGTTCCGGCGGCCGGCCCGCCGGCCGGACTCGCGGCGGCGCAGGCCCGGCATTGCCGGCGAGTCGCCGTTTGCCGGGTTGCGTTCCATCGTCGGGGCGGAATGAGTGAACCGGGGCCGGGATCGGCGGCGGTCCGGCTGGATAAATGGCTGTGGTACGCGCGGTTCTTCAGGTCGCGCAGCCTGGCCAGCAGGGTCTGCGTCGCCGGCAAGGTTCGGGTCGACGGCGCGGTCGTCACCAAGGCGCACTTTTCGGTCCGGCTCGGCCAGGTGATGACCTTCGTCCAGGGCCGCCACGTCCGCGTGGTCAAGGTGCTGGCGCCGGGCACTCGCCGCGGTCCCGCCGCCGAGGCCCAGCGTCTATACGAAGACCTGGCGCCGCCGCGGGCCGACAGCGCGATGCCACGGCAGCCGGCGCCGTCGCGCGACCGCGGCGCCGGCCGGCCGACCAAGCGCCAGCGGCGCGAGACCGACCGGCTTAAGGCCGGCGTCTAGCCCGCATTTCTCACGCTGGCCGCGGTCTGCGTCGCGGCCCGCGGGATCGGCTGAAACGGCGCCGGTTCGGGCGTCGGCGACCGCCGATTAACCGCATTTTCCATGGGGTTGCGGCGACCGGTCCAGGGATGGTAGGCAACGCCATGATCAACCGGATCAAGTCGTTTCTGATCGATCGCGAGGCGCGCGCCGATGCCGGCGCCGACGGCCATTCGGCCGATCAGCTGCACCTTGCCGCCGCGGCGCTGCTGGTAGAGGCGGCGCGCATGGACGACACCGTCGACCCGGCGGAGCGCGATCGCATCGCCGAACTGGTGCGCTGGCGCTTCGGCCTCAGCGACGCGGAGGCCGAACTGCTGGTCCAACGCGCCGAGCGGGCCTGCGAGAGGGCGGTCGAGCTGTACGGGTTCACCAGGACCATCCGCGAGTCGTTCGCCGATCGCGAGCGCATTCAGCTGATCGAGATGCTGTGGGACATTGCCTATGTCGACGGCACGCTGCACGATCTGGAGGCCAGCCTGATCCGGCGGATCGCCGGGATGCTGAACGTCTCCGATCGGGACAGCGGCGGCGCCCGGAAGCGCGTGCTGACGCGCCATGGCCTGACCGCCGCCGACGGGGTGCCCTAGCCGGAGTCATGGCCGCCGCGCGGCCGCGATCATCAAGGAGTTGGAGGGCAGCGATGCCTTACGTCGTCATCGAGACCTGCATCAAGTGCAAATACATGGACTGCGTCGAGGTCTGTCCGGTGGACTGCTTCTACGAAGGCGAGAATATGCTGGTCATCCATCCCGACGAATGCATCGACTGCGGGGTGTGCGAGCCGGAATGCCCGATCGAAGCGATCAAGCCCGACACCGAAGTCGATGCCGCGGAAAAATGGCTGGAAATCAATCGGCAATATTCGGAAGCCTGGCCCAATATCACACGAAAGAAAGAGTCACCGCCCGACGCCGATGAATGGCGGGAGGTGCCTGAGAAGTTCGAGAAGTACTTCAGTTCGAATCCCGGCGAGGGAACCTGACGACCCGCCGGCGGTGCCGCTGTGTGGCGGCACTTCCATGGTCTGGCAACAAAACTGACCTTGAACCTTTATTACCGGGGCAGTTTATACTATACTGGTCCGTGCGGATCGGCCGTTGCGTCGGTCAGGTAGAAAATTGAAGCGGGCCCAGCACCCTCCCGTAGCCGAGTACTTCGGGTGGCGCCGCGATCGAGCGGCGGCCGGGCGCCGGTTTTGCGCGACGCGATCCGGGACTGGCCCGCTGTCGCTATGCCGTCCAGAGACTTCAGACGTCCGGTGCGGGGCGTGTTGCGAGAACGCTAGAGTGGGGTAAAGTCTGCAGAAATGTCGCATCAACTTGAATACAGCATCGGTGATTACGTCGTCTATCCGGCTCATGGTGTCGGGCGAATCTCGGGAGTCGAGACGCACAGCATCGGCGATCTCGAAGTCGAGCTCTATGCCATCAATTTCGAAAAGGAACGGATGACGCTGAAGGTGCCGACCGCCAAGGCCAAGAAGGCCGGTCTGCGCCGGCTCAGCTCCAAGGACCGCATCAGGACGGCGGTCGATACGCTCAGGGGGCGCAGCCGCGTGCGGCGCACCATGTGGAGCCGGCGCGCCCAGGAATACGAGGCCAAAATCAACTCCGGCGACCCGGTTTCGATCGCCGAGGTGGTGCGCGACCTGCACCGCGCCGCCGACCAGCCGGAACAGTCGTACAGCGAACGGCAGATCTACCAGGCGGCGCTGGAACGGTTATCGCGAGAGCTGGCAGCCGTGGAGAAGATCGACGAGGTCCGGGCGACCGAGCGCCTGGAGCAGGTGCTGACCAGGGTCGCGTAGCACCCCGCGCTGGTGTCGTCACGCCGAGCGGCCGTCCGGTCGGGCCGCGCGCCGCTACGCCGGGTGAGCCCGCATCTCTCACACTGGCCGCGCAGACCGTGGCCAGTGTGAGAGATGCGGGCTAG
>JAZFQW010000472.1:0-5964 GCA_036445335.1 Alphaproteobacteria bacterium
CGCGACCTGGACGAAGATCAATGGCTCGTCGGGCATGCTGGGGTGGAAATAGGCATAGCAGCGGCGATCGGAATCGAGCCGGTGCTTCAGGTCGTCCCACGAGCGGATCTCGTGCACCGCCTCGTACGCGATGAGCTTTTCCAACAGCGCCGCCGGGGCGTCCCAGGTGATCCGCCTGAGGTCCAGGAATCCGACGTCGAACCACGACGTCAGCAGGCCGCGCAGGTCGTCGTCGAGGCCGCGCAGCTCGGCCCTGCCCTTGGCCACGTCCTTCAGGTCGGCGCGCAGATCGACCAGGAACTTCACGCCCCGCGGCAGCGAGTTGAACTGGGTCAGCAGGGTCAGCCGCGGCGGCGTCAGCACTCTGCGCAGGTCGGACTCCAGCGCCTCGACGTCGGCCGGATCCTCGGCGTCGGCGAGCGCCCGTGCGGTCGCCCGCAGGGCGTCGCGGTCGACCCCGAACTCGCCGGCCAGGATCGTCAGGAAGCGTCGGCGGCCGTCCTTGTCGAGGGTCAGATAGGCGTGTCCCAACGCGGCGGCGCGAGCCCGGGCGGAAACCTCACCGCCCCTGCCCTCCAGGCACTCGCGCATCTGCCGGCGCAGCGCGTCGGCGTCGTCGCCCGGCAGGCCGGGCCGCAGCGGCAGCGCCTTTGCGGCACGGTCCGACACGGTGATGCCGCGCCAGGTCGCGCGCAGGTTGGCCAGCGCGCGGTCGAGGATCCCGGCGGATCCGGCCTCCGTCATGCCGGTGGCCGCCCCGCGTCGCGCGGTCGCCGGATCGCCACTGTGACGGTCGACCCGCCGCCGGACCGGACGCCGCCGCATTTCCGCATTTGGATCGGTCGTGGTCGATCCGCCAATGGCATACTCCTACCAGCCTCGTCCAACCCGCTCCATAGCACGCAGGTGTCAAGCATATGTAGGGGCAATCCGTCGGCCCGCCATCACGCGCCGCAGGGGCGTCGCGACGCGGCGGTGTCAACGCGTGCGGACGACGATCAGGTGGTCGGTGCCGGATTCGGGCGCCCACACCTCGCCGGGGCGGCCCAGGATCTGCCGGACGTCGGCGCCGGGGCGCGGGCTTGCGAACGTCTCGAAGGTCTCGCTGGCGGGGTCGAACCGGACCAGGGCGTTGCCGCCGAAGTCGCTGAGCCAGACCATGTCGTGGTCGTCGACATAGACCGCGTAGGCCCGCGGCCGCGACCCCGGCAGCCGCCACGACCGCCAGTCGCCGGTCGCCGGGTCGAACACGCTGACCTGGCCGGCGTTCCACTCGCTGACCCAGACCCGGCCGCGCGAATCCGGCCAAACCCGCCGTGCGCCCTGGTCCGGCGTCGGCGGCTCGATGATGGTCGCGGCGCCGGTCTCGGTGTCGATCCGGGCGATGTGGCTGCCGGCCAGCGAGGCGTAATAGACCGTGCCATCGGGCGTCGTCGTGATGCCGTAGGGCCCGCGGCCGCGCGGCGCGTCGAACACCACCATCTCGCCGGTCGCCGGGTCGAGCCTGCCATAGACGCCGTTCTGTCCGGTGAACCACAACACGCCGTCGTGGTCGAACGTCGCGGTGTTGAGGTTGGCGCGGCCGCGGCCCCGGGGCAACGGGAACACCACGACCTCGAGTGTCGCCGGCTCGACCCGGACGATCGCGTTCAGGCCGCCGTCGGTGACCCACGCCGCTCCGTCCGGCCCGACGATGACGCCGTGCGGCGCCGAGCCGCGGCCGAGCGGGACCTGCAACGTCTCGCCTGAGGCCGGGTCGAGCCGGCCGAGCGCGCCCTGGCGCTGGGCGGTGTACCACACCGAGCCGTCGGGCGCCGGTGCGACGTCGTGCGGTCGGGCCCCCGCCGGCACCGCATACGCCTCGACCACCGTCTGTGCGACAGCCTGCCCGGCGCCGATCACCAGCGCCACCGCCAGTCCGATGAGAATCCCTCCGCGCATTGCCGTTGTCCTCTCCGACATGATCGTTGCACCTGCCGCGGCTCGCGCCGCCCTTCGGGTCATCCGGCGGCTGGGTGGCGCCGCCACCGCACACCGTCGGTCCGGTCAGTGTACGCCGACCGCGCCGTTGTCACAGGAACCTGCTGGCGATGAGGACGCGGCTGCGGTAGGGCCGGTGGATGTCGAGGATCTCGTGCGCCCGCCATCACGTCCCACTTTCGGTAACCCGGCGCACGGTCCGGCTCGATCTGCGGATCTGCCTCGGCCTGCGTGACGTCGAGGACCTGCCGGCGGTGCGCGGTCTCGATCGGTCGTACGAGACGGTTCGGCGATAGCGCGCATTTCTCACACTGGCCGCGGTCTGCGTGAGAAGTCCAGGCTACTAGCGCTTCACGCGGCTGCCAGCCGGGTCGTAGAGTGGTTCCATATGGATGGTCGCCGGCACCGGCTCGGTGGCGACCACCAGCCGGTAGGCTCCCCGGCGCAGGTAATCGCCGTCCACTCCCTCCGGGTTGCGCACATAGCCATAGCCGATCGGCCGGCCGAGCGTATAGCCGTAGCCGCCGCTGGTCAGATAGCCGGCGAACTCGCCGTCGCGCAGGATGGTCTCGCGCCCCAGCAGTACGATGTCGGGATCGTCAGGAACGAAGGCGGCCAACCGTTTCGCCGGCGCTTGGCCGACGGCCGCCTCGGCCGCCTTGCGCCCGAGGAAATCGATGTCCGTCTTCAGCTTCACCGCCCAGCCGAGCCCGGCCTCGAACGGGGTATCGTTCGGCGTGATGTCCGAGCCCCAGGCCCGGTAGCCTTTTTCGAGCCGCAGCGACTCCAGCGCGCGGTAGCCGACTGGCGCGATGCCGTGTCGGTCGCCAGCACGCATCAGCGCATCGAAGACGTCGCCGGTGGCGGCGAGCGGCAGGTGCAGCTCCCAGCCGAGCTCGCCGACGTAGGTGACCCTGAGCGCGCGGACCGGGTGGCCGGCGATCGCAATCTCGCGCACATGGCCGAAGGGAAACGCCGCATCGCCGCAATCGGCGTCGGTGACCGACTGCAGCACGTGCCGCGCCTTCGGCCCCATCAGCGACAGCGTTCCGAATTGCTCGGTGACATCGGTCAGCGTCGCCTCGAGACCCGCCGGAATGTGCTCCCGGATCCAGGCGCCGTCATGGGTGCGGAAACCGGTACCGGTGACGATGTAGAACAGCTCTTCGGCGAGCCGCGCCACGGTCAGGTCGCATTCGATGCCGCCGCGCGAGTTCAGCAGTTGGGGGTAGGTCAGCCGGCCCGGCGGCTTGGATACGTCGTTGGCGCAGATCCAGTCCAGCGCCTTGCTCGAATCTCTGCCGGCGAGCTCGAACTTGGCGAAGGAGGACTGATCGAAAACGCCGACCGCTTCGCGCACCCGCCGGTGCTCCTCGCCGACCGGCCCGAACCAGTTCGGGCGCCCCATGGACTGGATGTCCTCCGCCGCCACGCCCTCAGGCGCGAACCAGTTCGGTCGCTCCCATCCCAACTTGGAGCCGAACACCGCCCGGCGGTCCTTGAAACGGTCGTAGAGTGGCGAGACGATGCGCGGCCGGCCGCTCTGATATTCCTCATGCGGATAGCCGATCGCATAATGCTTTGCATAGGCTTCGAGCGTGCGATCGCGGACCCATCGCCGGTCGGCGTGCAGGTCAGAAAATCGCCGGATGTCGACCGCCCACAAGTCGAGCGGCGCCTCACCGTCCACCGCCCATTGGGCCAGCGCCCAGCCGGCGCCGCCTGCCGCGGCAATGCCGAACGCGTTGAACCCGGCGCCGACGTACATGTTGGCGCAGACGGGCGCGCGCCCGAGGATGAAATTGCCATCCGGCGTGAAGCTCTCCGGCCCATTGATCATCTGCTTGACGCCGGCATTCTCGAGCGCCGGCACCCGCGCGATCGCCTGCGCCATATGCGGCTCGAAATGGTCCCAATCGTCCTCGAAGAGTTGAAACTGGAAGTCCTGCGGAACGTCGCCCGTGGTCCAGGCAATGGGGTCCTGCTCGTAACCGCCCATGACCAGGCCGCCGACCTCTTCCTTGAAATAGGTCAGGCGGTCCGGATCGCGGACCGTCGCGCTGCCAGGCGCCAGCCCGGCGATCGGCTCGGTGACGATATATTGATGCCGCACCGGCTGGAGAGGCACGGCGTCGCCGGCCATCGCGCCGACCTGGCGCGCCCACATGCCGGCGCAATTGATCACCGTCTCGCAGGCGATCGTCCCGTCGCCGGTCTCCACCGCCACGATGCGGTCACCGGCCATGCGCATGGCCGTGACCCGCACCCCCTCAAGGATCCCGACGCCGTGCATCCTGGCGCCCCTGGCAAGCGACTGGGTGATGTCGGAGGGGCTGGCCTGCCCGTCGGTCGGCAGGAAGGTGGCCCCGACCAGGTCGTCGACCGCCATCGCCGGCCACATGGCCGTGACCTCCGACGGCGATAGCAGCGCCATCTCCATGCCGAAGCTGCGCGCCGTGGTCGCCAGCCGCCTGAACTCGGTCCAGCGCTCGCCATTGCAGGCGAGCCTGAGACCGCCGGTCATCTTCCAGCCGGTGGCGAGGCCGGTCTCGGCTTCCAGCCGGCGGTACAGATCGACCGAATATTTCAAGACCTGGGTGATGCTGGCCGAGGAGCGGACCTGGCCGACAAGGCCGGCCGCATGCCAAGTGGACCCGCCGGTGAGCCTGCCCTGTTCCAGCAGCACCACGTCGGCCTTGTGATCGCGCGCCAGGTGATAGGCCGTGGAGCACCCGACAATGCCGCCGCCGATGACGACGAACCCGGCATGCGACGGCACCGGCATCGTCAGGCCGCTCCGAAGCGGGTCCGGTAGCGGTCCAGCGCGGCCTCCAGACGGCCGAGGTTTTCCTCGGCATAGGCCACATAATCGACGCCGGGCGCCTCGAGATGCAGTTCGGAGACCATGCTCCACATGGCCTCGCGCAGCAGCGACGCGCATTCCATCGCGGCGTGGCTGCGCTTCAGGTCGCGATCCGGCGGGGCGCCGAAATACCGTGCCAGCAATTCCTCGGACTGCTCGGGCGCGAACACCGCGTTCGACGACATGCCGGCCAGATCGAACATCGGCGTGGAGAAGCCGGCATACTCGAAATCGATCAGCCACAGCCTCTCGCCGTCGTCGATGAAATTGGCCGGCAGGCAATCGTGATGGCCGAACACGATCGGCAGCGGCACCTGTGCGCGCTCCAGCTCCTCGGCAAGCGATAGATAGTCCGGCAGGCGCCCGGTCATGCGGCTGCCGCCCTCGCCCAGCGCGCGCGCATAGTCGCGGATGACATGGAACACCCAAAATGCGAAGCCGGGCCCGGTGACATGGCGCGGCATTTCCCGATGGAAGCGACGCAGGATATCGGCGATCCGCGCGAAATTTGCCGCGACGTCCGCCGCGTCGTAGGTGCGGCCCTCGACGAAGGCCGACACCATGAGTCCGGGCTCGGCGTGGACGAGTTCCGGCGCGAAGCCCGCCGCGACCGCCGCCCGGGTCGCCATGATCTCGCGCTCCCGGAAAACGTGGTGAAACGGAAGGTCGCGGCCGAAGCGGACGACGTATTTGCGCCCGCCATCGCTGACCGTGAAGCTCTCGTTGCTCAGGCCGCCGGGCAACGGCTTCCAGGTCACGGACCCGCTCCAGACCGGGATGGCGGCGATGCGTGCGGCGGTTTCGGACAAGACGGCTCCCAGGCGATCCGATCGACCCCCGGCGGGCACCTCGCGGCCGGCGCCCGACGGGCTGCATTCGCCGCCGCGAGGATCGATCCTCGGCATCTTCCCTCGCCGGCCCGCCGACCGCAACGTGGAGCTAGCCCGCACTTCTCACACTGGCCGCGGCCTGCGTCGCGTCCGGGCGGCCCGACCCGCCAGGAGAAGGCCGAAGAGCGTAGCAACTCTACGGTCGAGGCGTTCGACGCAGCGGGCGGGCCGCCCGTGCGCGACCCTACGGTCGGCGCCGTCGCGCCGACAGGGTGCGTCACGCCACTTGCC
>JAZFQW010000473.1:0-3555 GCA_036445335.1 Alphaproteobacteria bacterium
CACGGGGGATCTGCTTGGGTCGCTGCGCTGCGATTGCGGTCAACAATTGCGCGGCGCGATCGACGAGATCGCGCGCCACGGCAGCGGCGTTCTGCTCTACATGGCGCAGGAGGGGCGCGGCATCGGCCTGGTCAACAAGCTGCGCGCCTACCGGCTGCAGGACGCCCGCTTCGACACCGTCGATGCCAACGAGATGCTGGGGTACGACGCCGACGAGCGGATCTATCTGCCGGCGGCGGAGATGCTGCGCCAGCTCGGCCATAATCGCGTCCGCCTGATGACCAACAATCCCGACAAAGTCGACCAGCTCGCCCGCTGCGGCATCGAAGTGGTCGAGCGGGTGCCGCACGCCTTCCAGGCGAACGGCCACAACGAATTCTACCTCAAGACCAAGATGAGGCGCAGCGGCCACCTGCTCTAGCCCGCAGGAGGAACGACTCCATGATCGCGGTATCGCCGAACGGTTGGCTGGAGGCCAATGGCAGCCGCTACCGCTGTGCCCTCGGCCGCGGCGGAGTCCAACAGGAGAAGACAGAAGGGGACGGCGTCACGCCGGTCGGCTGCTTCGCCTTGCGGCACGTACTTTACCGCGCCGACAGGATGGCACGACCGGTGACGACGCTGCGCTGCACGCCGATTCGGCCGAACGACGGCTGGTGCGAGGACCCGGCGAGCCCGCATTACAACCGGCAGGTCGAGATCCCGCTGGACGCCGGCCACGAACGGCTCTGGCGGGACGACGGGCTGTATGACGTCATCGTCGTGCTGGGCCACAACGACGATCCACCCGAACCGGGCCGGGGCAGCGCCATCTTCCTGCACGTCGCCCGGCCGGACTACGGGCCGACCCTGGGCTGCGTCGCGGTGGCCCGCGACGATCTCCTGAGGATCCTGGAGGCCTGCGGTCCGGCCGACAGTCTCGAGGTCAGGCCGCCGGCCGACGGTGAGTCTTGACCCGCCGCACGCGGTCAATGACCCGCACGTCTCACGCTGGCCGGCGCTATCGCCCCGACCGTGGCCCGCGGAGAGGTGCGGGTTAACGCGGCGGGCGGGCGCCGAACAGCGCTGTGCCGACCCGGACGAGCGTCGCGCCGTGGCGGATGGCGATCGCGAAATCGGCGCTCATGCCCATGCTGAGGACCGGCAGGCCGTGCCGCCCGGCGAGGTCGGCGAGCAGCGCGTAGTGCAAGGCCGGGTTGTCGTCGACCGGCGGGATGCACATCAATCCGCGCACCGGCAGGCCGCACCCGTCGACGCACAGCCGCAGCAGCTCGCCCAGGCCGTCCGGCGCGACCCCGGCCTTCTGCGGCTCGTCTCCGGTGTTGACCTGTATCAGGCAGTCCGGCCGCCGGCCCGACCGGTCCATCTCGGCCGCCAGCGCCCGCGCCAGCTTGGGCCGGTCGACGGTCTCGATCATGTCGAACAGAACAACGGCGTCCTTCACCTTGTTGGTCTGCAGCGGACCGATCAGGTGCAGCGTGATCCCGTCGTATCTGGTCCGAAGCTCCGGCCAACGCGCCTTGGCTTCCTGCACCCGGTTCTCGCCGAACAGCCGGTGTCCGGCATCCAGCGCCGCCGCCACCCGGTCGGCCGGCTGGAGCTTGCTGACCGCCACCAGTCGGAGGGTGCCCGGATCCCGGCCGGCAGCGCGCGCCGCCGCGTCGATGCGCGCGCCGATTGCCGCGAAGTTGGCGGCGATCGGTTGATCCGCGTCATGGTCCGGCGGCGCCATGGCGATCAGTTCTCACACCGCGGCCGCCGCGGCGCAAGGCCGTTTCGATTTGACAGTCGCCGGACATGGTCGCAGGAATTGTCTGGAGGAGTGGCTCGACATGACCCATTTGATCGACAGCCTGGACGCGATTCTGGCGCCGATGACCGTGGCGGATTTCCAGACCGAGTATCGCGGCGAGGCACCGCTGCACATCAAGGGCGCGGCCGACAAGTTCGCCGGCGTCATGTCGTGGGACGCCCTGACCGATCTGGTCAACCAGGCGAGCATCTGGTCGTCGGCGTCGCTGCAGCTTGTCCAGGACAACAAAAAGATCGATCCGTCGGACTTCTGCGCGCCGGCGGTCGGGCGCGACAAGACCAACGTGTTGGTCCCCGATCCGGAGCGGGTGCGCCACTGGCTCGGCCGCGGCGCTTCGCTGATCCTCAACGACATCGACCAGTTGACGCCGGGCCTGAAGAGCGCCGCGGCGGCGTTGGAAACCGGGCTGGGCGGCAAGGTGCAGGGCAACCTCTATTGCTCGTGGAAGGCGCAGCCCGGTTTCGGTTCGCATTTCGACACCCACGAGGTCTTTGCGATCCACGTCGCCGGGGAAAAGACCTGGCGTCTGTACCAGCGCCATTTCCAGGACCCTATCGCCCATCCGCGATTCATGACGCCGGACGAGAGCTTCCACGAGGACCACAAGGGGCCGCTGACCCAGGAGGTGACGCTCACACCCGGCGACCTGCTGTACATTCCGCGCGGCTGGTACCACGACGCGCTGGCCCGGTCGGCGGCGACGATCCATGTCGCCTTCGGGCTGACCTGCCCGATCGGCGTCGACCTGTTCAACCTGCTGTTCGAACGGGCGGTCGAGGATCCCCTGTTCCGCGCCAACTTGCCGCGCCCCGACGGACCGGACGGCGGCAAGGACATGGCGGCGCACCTGGCTCGGCTCGGCGAACGGCTGGGCGAGTTCACCCGCGAACCGGCGGTGGCCGACCGGTTAGCGGCCTTCATGCGCGGCTACCGCTATCCGCGCGGCAGCATCCGCCTGCCCGACGACGCGGCCGACCGGCGATATCGCCGCTCTGCCGCCAACATCAGCCTGAAGCGGCACGATGGGATCTGGCATATCACCGACGGCCGCCAGGGTGCGCCGGTCCCGCCGGGTATGGAAAAGCCGATCGCCTGGGTCCTGGAGCGCGATGGATTCAGCGAGCGGGATCTGGCCGCCGCGTTTTCGGACCTGGAGCCCGAGGCGCGCGCCAAGCTGTTGACCGACCTGGAGAACATGGCGGTCATCGAGGACGCCTGAAACGCGACTTCCATGCCAACAGGAATGTCGTCATAACCGTCCGCAACACCGCGAGTCAGTCGGCATCCGCCGATCCGCGCCGTCGCCGACAGGCATTGCGGCATCGGTTGATCGCTATCAGACCGCCGGATTTGCCCCTGTTCGGGCCGGTTTTGTGGCAATTGCGCCACAGTGCGGCGGCATTGTTGCGGAAATGGCGCGATTGCCGTTGCCGACCCTGGGGGCGGGATGTATCACATCCAGTGGTTCCAAGGCGTTATGGGGCACATCTGCACGTCTGGAACCCGTCAATGGGTACAAGTCAAAGGGGCCGGGCGCCCCGCATAGGAGGTTGAAGGATGAAGAAGGTTCTCTTGGGGAGCACGGCGCTGGTCGCCGCCGGCCTTGTTGCCGGTCCGGCGCTCGCGCAGCTCGAGCTCAGTATCTCCGGTTCGGTGGACTACCACTTCGGCATCGTCGACGAGGATCGGGACGCCGATCGCCGGGGCTATGGCAACACCACCGATACCACGCTGAACTTCAA
>JAZFQW010000474.1:0-7070 GCA_036445335.1 Alphaproteobacteria bacterium
CCCGCTGGTCATCGCGGCGCTGGCGCTGGTCCTGGCGGTCGTGCGCGCCGCGCGGCGGCGCCGGCCTTCGCAGGTTTAGGAGCCTGTCCGAGTATTGGTCATGGGCTGCATCGGCCAGACAGACGCGAGTGTTAGGAGCGGACGCGCAGGCGATGCCGTGCGCATCGGCAAGGCTTCGCGACGCGGCAATCGCGTCTGTCTGGCCGACCCGCAGGGCCGCGGTTTCAATGCCTTGGGACGTCGTCTGGGACCGCTTTGGATGCGCACGGCATCGCAGCGGGGCGCCATCCAAGCCCAAGGCCTTGAAAACGCGGTGCAGCCGGTGACCAATACTCGGACAGGCTCCTAGGCCATGATCCGACGCCGCGGTCTGATCGGTCTGGCGGTGGCGACCGCGGCGATGACGGCGGCGGCGGTCGCGGTCAATCTCGAGCAGCCGGGCACGGCGACGGTCGAACCCGGCGCGCGATTGCTGCCCGGCCTGGCGGAGCGGATCGGCGACGCGGCGGTCATTTCGGTCCGGACCGCGCGCGACGCCTTCACCATCCGGCGGGACGGCGATTCCTGGGGCATGGCAGACCGGGACGGCTATCCGGTCAGGGCGTCCGCCGTGCGCGCCGCGCTGGTCGGACTGGCGGAATTGCGACTGGAGCAGGCGAAGACCTCCGCCCCCGAGCTGTACGGCCGGATCGCGGTCGACGACCCGGACGACGACGACGCGCGATCGCTTCGGGTGACGGTGGCCGACGCCGGCGGCGCGACGCTGGCCGACCTGATCGTCGGCAACCGCCGGCCGGGCGGTCTGGGCGCCCTGGCCGAGGCCCACTACGCCCGGCGGCCGGGCGAGGCGCGGTCCTGGCTGGCGGCCGGCACGCTCGATCTCCCACGCGACCCGATCGACTGGCTGGAGACCCGGCTGATGGACATCGAACCCGGACGGATCGCCAGGGTGGTGATCGAAGGCCCGGACCGGCCGCCGCTGATCCTGGTGCGCGATCGCCCCGCCGAGGACGACCTGCGGATCGACGGCCTGCCGGAGCATCGCGTGGTCGATCGCGCCTACCGCGTGACCAACGTCGGTACGGTGCTGCAGGGGCTGGACCTGACCGACGTCCGGCCGGCGGCCGGGCTGGCCTTCGCCGCGGTCCCGCCGCGCGCGACATTCACCACCCTGGACGGCCTGCGGGTGACCGCCACGCTGGCGCCCGACCCGGACGATCCGGCTTTCGACTGGGTCCGGTTCGACGTCGCGGCCGTTCCGCCGGCCGCCGGCCTCGCCGACGGCAATCCGTCGCGGACCGTCGCCGAGGCCGACGACATGCGGAGCCGGCTGGACGGTTGGGCCTACCGCCTGCCGCGGTTCAAGATCGACCGGCTGCGCATCAGGCTGGAGGACATCACCGAGCCGGCAACGGACGGACCGCCGTGAGCCGGCGCCGGAATGCCGACCCCTGAGACGGCCGGTTAGCCCGCATTTCTCATACTGGCCACGGTCTGCGCGGCGGTGCCATCAGCGTCGTGATCTACGGCAGCGGCTGAACCCGCCGCCCGCATCGCTACGGCTTCGACCCGGGGTCAGGCTTCCGTGCCCGTGGTCCGGGCGTCGGCGCTCAGTTCGCAGGGATACGAGCCTGACCCCGTCTTCAATGCAGCGGGCCGGTGAACAGCCAGGTCTCGACGGTCTCCGATGCGTGGCCGTCGGACTTGTCGGGATGGTGATAGCGGTAGACCCGCGCCGCCGCCTCCAGTGCCACGCTGTGCGGCGCGCCGCCGACCAGCATGCCGGCGAACGCACGTTCGACCGCGACACGGCACCGACAGCCGTCGCGCGCCGCCGCCGGCCCGCACTCGTCGAGACCGGCCACCAGGATCGGCCTAGCGTTTTCTTTTTCGGCCATAGAGTTCCAACCTGTGGTCGACCAGCTCATAGCCGAGGGCGTCGGCGATGCGCTCCTTCAAGTGCTCCAGCTCTTCGTTTTTGAATTCGATGACCCGGCCGGTCTCCAAGTCGATGAGATGGTGGTGGTGTTCGAGATTGACCTCGAAGCGCGAGAAGTTATCGTTGAAGTCGTGGCGCTGCACCAGGTTCAATTCGTCCAGCAGATGCAGCGTGCGGTAAACCGTGGCGATGCTGATCGCGGTGTCGATCTCCTTCGCCCGCTGATGAACCGTCTCGACCGACGGATGGTCCTCCGACACGGTCAGCACCTGCAGGATGACCCGGCGCTGCTCGGTCATCTTCAGGCCGGCATCGACGCATTGACGCTCAAGTTCGGTCATCGGCCCCTCCCACGCCCGGCCGAGGGATGTCGGCGGGCGGTCTGGCGTTCGCCGGGCGAGCATAGCGCCGGCAGGCGGGCAATGCCACCCCACGACGGGCAGCGGTCGCGCTCCACCCGCCGGAACCGTCGAACGGCTACGGCAGGATCACCTTGTCGATGACGAGGATCACGCCGTTGTCGGCCTCGATGTCGGCGGCACCACATTAGCGCCCACCACCCGTACGCCGCCCTGCAGACCGCTGGTCGCCAGCTTGGACCCCCCGAGAGTCGCATGGCTGGTCTGAGGGATCAGCAGGTCGATCAGTCCGGCCTCCTGCGCCGCCGTGATCAGGGTGCCGAAGGCGCCGGTTTCGGCGACGATGTCGACGTTGTCCTGGGCCTGCGCCGCGGCGCCGAGGGCCAAAGACACCGCCACTAGGCCGCCGAGTACAGACTCACGAATGTAAGGCATGGTGCTCTCTCGGTCTTGGCGGGCCCGCCGGTCGCCGACTCTACCTACGGAGGAAGGATTCCAGAGCACCACACCGCGATCCACCGGCGGTATGCAGCGATTCGCTCTATTACCGCGCCGGGTGGCGGCGCATACGAGAAGGACGCCGGCGTCACGGCCGCGCTCGCCCATGCGCAGCCCTACTGACCGCGTTCTCACTCCTCGGCGATGACGGCCTGGGTCTGTTCGCCCAGGCCGGCGACGCCGAGGCGGACGGTGTTGCCGGGCTCGAGATAGACCGGCGGCTTCTGGCCCATGCCGACGCCCGGCGGCGTGCCGGTGGAGATGACGTCGCCCGGCTGCAGACTCATGAACCGGCTGAGATAGCTGATCAGATGGGCGACGCCGTAGACCATGGTGCGCGTGCTGCCGTCCTGGTAGCGGTGGCCGTCGACCTCCAGCCACAGGGCGAGGTCCTGCGGATCGGCGACCTCGTCGGCGGTGACCAGCCAGGGGCCGATCGGCGCGAAGGTGTCGCAGCTCTTGCCCTTGACCCACTGGCCGGCGCGCTCCAGCTGGAATTCTCGCTCCGACACGTCGTGGACCACACAGTAGCCGGCGACGTGGTCCAGCGCGTTGGCCTCGGCGACGTGCTTGGCCGGCTTGCCGATGACCACGCCCAGCTCGACCTCCCAGTCGGTCTTCTTCGAGCCGCGCGGGATCACCACGGCGTCGTTCGGGCCGACGATGGCGCTGGTCGCCTTGAAGAACAGCACCGGCTCCGGCGGAACCTCAGCGCCCGTTTCCGCGGCGTGGTCGGCATAGTTGAGCCCGATCGCCATGATCTTGCCGACGCCGGCCACGCAGGGGCCGAGGCGCGGCGTGCCAGTCACCGGCGGCAGGTTCTGCGCGTCCAGTTCCTTCAGCCGGTCGATCGAGTCCGGCAACAGGGCGGCCCCGGTCAGGTCCTGGATCACGCCGGACAGATCGCGCAACCCGCCGGCGCCATCCAGTATGCCGGGTTTCTCGTGCCCCGCCGGGCCATAGCGCAGTAACTTCATGTCCATCCTCGCTGTCGAGTGGTCGGCGGTCAGATGTTCCAGCCGCCGTCGATGACATTGGCGGTGCCGGTCATATAGGCCGACTGGTCGGAGGCCAGATAGACCGCCAGCGCGGCGATCTCGTCCGGCCTGCCCAGGCGCCCCATGGGCTGTCGGGCGATGAACGCGGCGCGGGCCTTGTCGTAGTCGCCCTGCGCCTTCATCCGACCCTGCAGCGACGGCGAGTCGACCGTGCCTGGGCAGATCGCGTTGCAGCGTATGCCCCGCTTCACGTAATCGGCGGCGACCGCCTTGGTGAGGCCGATCACCGCCGCCTTGCTGGCGCAATAGGCGAACCGGTCGGGCACGCCCTTCACGCTGGAGGCCAGCGACGACATGGTGATGATGCTGCCGCCGCCGGCCGCCAGCATCGCCGGCAGGAACGCCTTGATCACATGGAACATCGCGGTGACGTTGAGCGCGAAGGAGCGGTCCCAGGCCCGGTCGTCGCACTCCAGGATGCTGCCGTGGTGGACCCAGCCGGCGCAGCTGAACAGCACGTCGACGGCGCCGCGCTCAACCGCCAGCGCATCGATCGCGGCGCTGTCGGTGACGTCTAGGCGCCGCACCTCGATCCGCGGGTCGTCGCGGCCGAGCGCAGCCAGCGCGTCGTCGTCGATGTCGGTGGCCAGCACCGCCGCCCCTTCGGCGGCGAAGGCCAGCGCGCTGGCGCGGCCGATGCCGTGCGCCGCCGCGGTGATCACCGCGCGCTTGCCGCTCAGCCTGCCCTCGGGTGTCGCCACCATCGCCGCCCCCGTCGCGTCACGCCCCCCTAGTCCACCCATAGCACGGCACGGCGGGGCTCACCATGTCCCGGCAACGGCGGCTGAATCGCGAGTTCGGAATGACCGAGTGATAGGGATATGGCCCCCACACCTCAAGCCATGCGTTGACAGGTGGAGGTGATCTAGCTCGCATCTCTCAGCCCGTGGCCGGTGTGAGAGATGCGGGCTAGCGCCGGCGTGGAACTGACGGTGTCGCGGCTCACTCGTCCTTCGGCTCGAGGGTCAGCGCGGCGGAATTCATGCAGTAGCGCTGGCCGGTCGGCTGCGGCCCGTCGTCGAACACATGGCCCAGATGGGCATCGCAGCGGGCGCACAGCACCTCGGTCCGCACCGCGAACAGCGACCGGTCGCTCTCGGTCGCCACCGCCTGGGGCGACACCGGCTGCCAGAACGACGGCCAGCCGGTACCGGAATCGTACTTGGCGTCGGAGCCGAACAGCGCGGCGCCGCAGCCGACACAGCGATACGTGCCGTCGTCCTTGCTGTCCCAAAGTTCGCCGGTGAACGGGCGCTCGGTGCCCTTCCTGCGCGTCACGCGATACTGCTCGGGCGTCAACTGGGCGCGCCACTCGGCGTCCGACTTGGTGATCTTCTCGGTCATCGCTCTGGTCCGCTTCGTTGCTTCGCGGGCCGCCGGTCCCGGCCCTGACTGTAATACCAAAGATGGGTGGTGGTCGCGGCGAATTGAAATGCCGTCGGGCTAGCGGTTCGATGCTGGCGGGCTATCAGCGGCCGTCAGTCGCCGCGCTCGGACCGCCGGCCCATCAGCCCCTCCGGACGGAAGATCAGCACCAGGGTCAACAGCGTGAAGATCGCGATATCCTTGTAGGCGATCGACAGGTAGCCCGACCAGAAGATCTCGATCACGCCGATCAGCACACCGCCCAGCATCGCCCCGGCGACCGAGCCGATGCCGCCGACGATCGCCGCGGCCAGCGCCTTGAACCCGATCACGTGGCCCATGAAGATGTTCACGCCGCCGTAATAGGTGGCGATGATGAAGCCGGCGGCGGCGGCATAGCCCGCTCCCAGTACAAAGGTCCAGGCGATCGTGCGGTCGACGTCGACGCCCAGCAGCGCCGCCATCCCGGTGTCGTCGGCGCAGGCGCGCTGGGCGCGGCCGAGGCCGGTTCGCTTGAGCACCTGCAGCAGCGTCACGTAGAGGGCGGCGGTCAGCGCCAGGACGAGAACCTGTCCGACGCTGACCGAGGCGGAGAACCCGGCCTCGGCGCCGATCTGCAGTCGGTCGGTTAAGATCGGCTGCAGCCAGCGGTCGCGCGAGCCCTGCACCAGGCGCACATATTCCTGCAGGAACACCGCCAGGCCGATCGTCGCGATCAGCGGCGCCTGGCCGGAGACGCCGCGCATCGGCCGAAAAACCAGGCGCTCGGTCGCCCAGCCGTGCACCGCGCTTGTCGCCATGGCGAACACCAGTACCAGCAGCAGCGCCAGCGGCAGCGCGACTCCGGTGCTCAACGCCAAGATCGAAACGCCGATGAAGGTGGCGAAGCCGCCGACCATCGCCATCTCGCCAAACGCCAGGTTGATGCGGCCAACGATGCCGTAAACCAGCGTGTATCCGATGGCGAGCAGCCCGTAGACACAGCTGATCACCACCGCATTGGCCGACATCTGCGCCAGGTAAAGCAGCGATCCCAGGGCCGATCGCGGACCGCCGGCCCGGTCCTCGCCGGCCGCCACCCGGAAGGTGTCGAACAGGCCCAGCCATTGGCGCAACAGGTGAAGCCTGATCTCCGACAGCTCGCCGCGGCGGTCGGTGGCCACGCCGATCAGTGCCAGGCGGTCGACATCCAGCGCGCCGCCGGCGAACCGGCATGAGATCCAGTGCCGCCCCGGTTCACCACCGGCGTCCGGCACCTGGTATTCGATCAGGACGGCGTTTTCGGCCGCCGGATCGGCCACTTGCCGCAGGATGTCGGCGGTCGCCGAGTCACCCTCGAACGCCGGGACCAGCATGCGGCACAACTGCGCCTGCTCGCTGTCGACGCCGCAGGCGGTCAATACTGCAAGCAGCAGGGCCGGCGGTCCGCAGCGCCGGCCCCACGCCAAGATTCGTGACGGTCGTGTCATCACCCTCCCGCAATACGCGTTCGGCCACCGGCGTCCGCGACCTCAGTCTAGCGCGCATCTGTCACACTGGCCGAGGTCGGTTGGGTGAGAGGCGACGCTTGTGTCAGGCGACGCGGCGGCTGGCGCTCTGGTTGACCGGCCGCGGCTGGCCGCCGTCGCCCAGGAAGCCGTCGACCAGGCCATCGTCGCGGAAGCGTAGCACCGGTTTGCCCGCGGCGATGCGGGCGATGTCGCCGCGCCCGATGGGAGTCGACGACGTCGCCCACTAGCTGTGATCTCTCAATAGGTTGCTCTTCCGGTTTTGGCCGAGGAAGCTGATGGTGCTGAGTCATCTGTCGCCAGGGAGAACCGAATGAACGTCCACAAGAATGCACGCCTGACG
>JAZFQW010000475.1:0-7043 GCA_036445335.1 Alphaproteobacteria bacterium
CGGCATGCCCAGCCGGTCGGCGACGCGGCGGGCGTCGTGGATGTCCTGGCCGGCGCAGCACGCGCCCTTGGCCCCGACGGCGGCGCCGTGGTCGTAGAGCTGCAGGGTGACGCCGACCACGTCGTAGCCCTGCTCGGCCAGCAGCGCCGCGGTGACCGAGCTGTCGACCCCGCCCGACATGGCGACGACCACGCGGGTGTCGGCCGGCCGCTTATCGATCCCCAGGGAATTCATGGCGTGGAATATAGGGCATGGCGCCGGCCGTGCAAGCGGCCACGGGGGCACACCGGCCGTTGCTCCGGCGGCGCGGTATCCCCATGTCCGATGACACCGCAATCGAGTCACAATGGGATCGCCGATCATGCGCTTCATCGCCTGGACCCACGCCGGCATGCCGGCCACCGACGGCGCCGGCGTCGAATTGCGGCGGATCATCGGCACGCCGCAGTGCGACATGATCGACCCGTTCCTGATGCTCGACGAGTTCGGCTCCGACGACCCGGACTCGTGGATCGCGGGCTTTCCCGACCACCCGCACCGCGGCTTCGAGACCGTGACCATCATGCTTGAGGGCCGCGTGCGGCATGGCGATTCCACCGGGACGTCCGGGGTGATCGAGGCCGGCGACGTGCAGTGGATGACCGCCGGGCGCGGCATCGTCCATTCCGAGATGCCGGAGCGCGCCGACGGGCGCCTGCGTGGCTTCCAGCTGTGGGTCAACCTGCCGGCGCGGCTGAAGATGACGACGCCGCGTTATCAGGACATCGCCGCCGCGCGCATTCCGACCGCGACATTCGACGGCGGTACGGCGCGGGTGATCGCCGGCGCGCTTGCCGGCACCGAGGGGCCGGCGGAGACGAGCATTCCGGTGCGCCTGCTCGACGTCGTGCTCGATCGCGGCGCGACAATCGAGATCGACACCTCTGACGACCATCTGTGCTTCGCCTATGCCTACGCCGGCGCGCTGACCGGCCGCGACGGCCGCGGCGACCCGGTCGCGGCCCCCGCCGGCACGCTGGCGATCTACCAGGGCGCCGGGCCGGCGCCGCTCGCCGCTGGACCGGCCGGCGCCCGCGCGCTCTACGCCGACGGCCGGCCGTTGCGCGAGCCCGTCGCGCGCGGCGGGCCGTTCGTCATGAACACCCGGGAGGAGTTGCTGCAGGCCTTCCAGGACTTCTCCACCGGCCGCCTCGGCGCGGCGTGATCGTGGCGTCCGGATGGTCACCGGGGCAACGATGGGACGAGCCTGCGCGTCCGCCGCGGCGAACGGCAAACGCCGGCAATTGGATGAATGGATTCGTGCGTCATCGGTGCCGCGCAATTTCGGCGCTGCATGCCCCATGTTCCTGCGTCATGCCACGGATCGACCGTGGCATCCATCCCGCCGCCAGCGCCGGCGGAAGAATGGATCGCCCGGTCAAGCCGGGCGATGACGGGAAGGGGTGGCGCGACTAGCCCGCACTTCTCACGCTGGCCGCGGTCAATGCCGGGATTCCATGGCGCGGGGGCACAGGCGACAGAACCCGGCTGCTCTCATCCGCCCGATTGCCGTGAACGACAAGCCCTGGTGACTTCGTGGTGAAAGACCTCTATTTCGACGGCTCTTCCGCCGCGTCAGGCTGGGGCGCGACGCGGAAGCTTTCGCCGCAGCCGCAGCGGTCGATCTCGTTGGGGTTGTTGAACACGAAGCGGGCGCCCAGGTCCTCGTCGACGAAATCCATCACAGTGCCCAGCAGGAACATCGTCGCGGCCGGCTCGATCAGCACGGTCACGCCCTTGTCCTCGATCACCTCGTCGAACCGGCCCTTCTCCTCGGCGTAGTCCATCTTGTAGGACAGCCCGGAGCAGCCGGTCGACTTGACGCCGACCCGCACGCCGACGATCGGCCGGTCGGCCTTCGCCATGATCTCCTTCACCCGCTCAGCGGCACGGTCGGTGAGCGTGATCGCCTTCGGCAGCGGCTTCATGCCATCCATTCCCTCAATACAGATCCAGCGCCATGCGGGCCTCTTCCGACATGCGCGACATGTCCCACGGCGGGTCCCACACCAACTCGACTTCGGCCGATGCGACGCCGTCGACCGCCTCGACCGCCGCCGTCACCTGCTCCGGTATTATATCAGCAACCGGGCAGTTTGGCGCGGTCAGCGTCATGTCGATGTCGACTTGTCCGTCGCCGTCGATGTCGAGCCGGTAGATCAGCCCCAGTTCGTAGATGTTGACCGGGATCTCCGGGTCGTGGACGGTGCGCAGCGCGGCGATGACGCGACCCCGCAGGTCGTCCGCCGCTTCCGTCGCCTGCGACCCGGTCACCATCTTAAGCAGATCGATCGGCATGGTCCCTCACTCGGTCGAAATCTCGTTCACGCCGTCCATCGCCGCCTGCATCGTATGCCAGGCCAGCGTCGCGCACTTGACCCTGATCGGGAACCGGCGCACGCCCGACAGCGCCTGCAGCCGGTCGAGGTCGTCCTCGTCCAAACCGTCGGTGTCGACCGCCTCGCCGTCGCCGGTCGCCATGCCGTGGAAGGTCTCGAACAGCCGGCGCGCCTCGTCCAGCGTCTTGCCCTTGACGATCTCCGACATCATCGACGCCGACGCCATGGAGATGGCGCAGCCCTCGCCCTTGAAGCCGCAGTCGCGGACGACGCCGTCGTCGTCGACCGTCAGATAGATGACGAAGGCGTCGCCGCAGACCGGGTTGCGGCCCAGGGCATGGCGGTTGCACCCGGCCGGCTGGCGCCGGTTGCGCGGGTGCTTGCCGTGCTCGAGGATGACCTCCTGGTAAAGCTCGCGTAGATCGTCGTACATCAGCCGAACAGCTCCCTCACGCCCAACAGCGCCTCTGCCAGGATATCGATCTCCGCCTTGGTGTTGTAAAGGCCGAACGAGGCGCGCGCGGTCGCCGTCACGCCAAATCGCTGCATCAGCGGCTGGGCGCAATGGTGGCCGGCGCGGACCGCCACGCCGGCGCGGTCGATCACCGTGCCGACGTCGTGCGGATGGGCAACGTCCATGGTGAACGACACGATGCTGGCCTTGTCCTCCGCCCGGCCGACGATGGTCAGGCCGGGCAGGTCGGACAGCCGGTCGGTGGCATAGCCCAGCAGCTCCTGCTCGTGCGCGGCGATGCGGTCGAGGCCCAGCGCGGTGATATAGTCGATCGCCGCGCCGAGGCCGATCGCCTGGACCAGCGGCGGTGTGCCGGCCTCGAACTTCGCCGGCAGGTCGGCGAACTCGGTCTTCTCGAAGGTGACGGTGCGGATCATCTCGCCGCCGCCCTGGTAGGGCGGCATCCGGTCCAGCAGGTCCTCGCGGCCGTACAGCACGCCGACGCCGGTCGGACCGTACAGCTTGTGCCCTGTGAACACGTAGAAGTCGGCGCCCAGATCCTGCACGTCGACGCCGCAGTGCACCGCCCCCTGCGAGCCGTCGAGCAGCACCGGGATGCCGCGGTCGTGGGCCGCCCGGACGATCGCCTTGGCCGGCGTGACGGTGCCCAGCGCGTTCGAGGCATGGGTCACCGCGACCAGCGCGGTGCGCGGCCCCAGCAGCCTTTCGTACGCGTCGAACAGGAAGTTTCCGGCGTCGTCGATCGGCACGACCTTCAGCACGATGCCCTTTTCGTCACGCAGCAACTGCCACGGTACGATGTTGGCGTGGTGCTCCATGGTCGAGATCACCACCTCGTCGCCCTCCTTCAGGAAGGCCCGGCCATAGCTGCCGGCGACCAGGTTGATCGCCTCGGTGGCGTTGCGCGTGAATACGATCTCCTTGACGGAGCGGGCATTGACGAACGCGCGGACGGTCTCCCGCGCCGCCTCGTAGGCGTCGGTCGCGGCGCCGCTCAGATAGTGCAGCCCGCGGTGGACGTTGGCGTAGTCGTTCTCGTAGACGCGGCGTACGGTGTCGATGACGGCCCGCGGCTTCTGCGCCGACGAGGCGTTGTCCAGATAGACCAGCGGCTTGCCGTAGACCGTCCGGTCGAGGATCGGGAAATCGGCCCGCACCGCGGCGACGTCGTAGTCGTTGACGCCGCTGCTGTGCAGCGGTGCCGCGATCGGGTGCTGCCGCATCACCGTCATGCCGCATGCTCCCCGGCGTTCAGCCAGCCGGTCACGTGCCCGGCGAACTCGTCGCGGACTGCCTCGATGTCGATTTCCTGCAGCGCGTCGGCCAGGAACGCCTCGATCAGCATCGCCCGCGCGGCGTCCTCGCCGATGCCGCGCGCGCGCAGGTAGAACAGCGCGTCGTGGTCGATCTCGCCGACGGTCGCGCCGTGGCTGCACTTGACGTCGTCGGCATAGATCTCCAGCTCGGGCTTGCAGTCGGCCTCGGCGCCCTTGGACAGCAGCAACGCGCGGTTGAGCTGGTAGCCGTCGGTCCGTTGGGCGTCGCGGCGCACCCTGATCTTACCCTGGAACACGCCGCGCGCCCGGTCGTCCAGCACGCCTTTGTAGACCTCGCGGCTGCGGCAATCGGGATGGGCGTGGTCGATCACCGTGGTGGTGTCCAGATGCTGGCGCCGACGGCCCAGATAGGCGCCGTTCAGCCGGCAGTCGACCCCCGGCCCGTCCAGCAGCGCCTGGATGTCGTTGCGGGCCCAGCCGGCGCCCAGCGACAAGATGAAGCTGTCGTAGGTCGCGTCGCGGCCCAGCCGGGCGAGGATGGTGGCCAGGTGAAAGGCGCCGTCGCCCTCGTCCTGCAGCTTGTAATGGTGCAGCCGGGCGCCGTCGTCGACCTCCAGTTCGGTCACGCCATTGCTGAAATAGGCCGCGCCGTCGCGGCCGCGATGGACCTCCAGCACGGTCGCCCGGCTGTTCGCCGCGGCGACGATCAGGTTGCGCGAATGGACCGCGACGGTCAGGTCGCCGCCATAGTCGGTCAGGAATGCCACACGGATCGGCCGTTCGACCACCGTGCCGGGGGCGAGCCGCAGCACGAAGCCGTCCTGCATCATCGCCGCGTTGAGCGCGGCGAACGGCCGCCCGTCGGCTTCGACCGTGCGGCCCAGCCGGTCCGACAGCACCGCCGCGCCGGCGTCCAGCAGCGCCGCCGTGCTGTCCAGCGTCGCGCCGTCGGGCAGCGCGTCGAGCCGCGACAGGTCGGGGCGGAACCGGCCGTTGACGAAGACCATCGCGTGGTCGGCGGCAGCCGCGTCGACCGCGCCCAGCAACGGCGCCGCCAGACCGTTCATGTGGACCGGGGCCGGCGCGAAGTCGAGTTTCGCCAGCGCCTTCACGTCGGTGTACTTCCACGCCTCGGTCCTGCGGCTGGGCAGGCCGAGCGAGCGGAACCGGCTAATCCCGTCCTCGCGCAGCGCCGCCGCCCAGGGCTGGGCCGCGCCGGGCAGCGTCGGCCGCGCCGCCTCGTAGCGGGAGACGAAGGGCATCACGTTGTCGCCTTGCTGCTGCGCCATGGCCGCCCCGTCACGCCGCCTCGTGGCTCAGGCCGGCGTAGCCGTTCGCCTCGAGCTCTTCCGCCAGTGCGCTGCCGCCCGATCGGACGATGCGGCCGTCGGCCAGCACGTGGACGTGGTCGGGCACGATGTAGTTGAGCAGGCGCTGGTAGTGGGTGATCACCAGCGCCGCGTTGTCCGGGCGCCTGAGCGCGTTGACGCCCTCGGCGACGACCTTCAGCGCGTCGATGTCGAGACCGGAGTCGGTCTCGTCGAGCACCGCAAGGGCCGGCTCCAGCAGCGCCATCTGCAAGATCTCGTTGCGCTTCTTCTCGCCGCCTGAGAACCCGGCGTTGACGGCGCGCTTGAGCAGGTCGCCGGGGATGCCCAGCGCCTTGGTCTTCGCCCGCAGCACTTTCACGAACTGAATCGGGTCCATCTCCGCCTCGCCGCGGTGCTTGCGGTGGGCGTTGACCGCCGTGCGCAGGAATGTCGCCATGCCGACTCCGGGGATCTCCAGCGGGTACTGGAACGCCAGGAACACGCCCGCGCGCGACCGCTCCTCGGGCTCCAGCGCCAGCAGGTCCTGCCCGGCGAAGCGCACCGACCCGCCGGTCACCGTGTAGCCGTCGCGGCCGGCGATGACGTGGGCCAGCGTGCTCTTGCCCGACCCGTTCGGCCCCATGATGGCGTGGACCTCGCCCGCCGCGACGGTCAGGCTGACCCCCTTGAGGATGTCCTTGCCGTCGACGACTACTCGCAGGTCGTTGATCTCAAGCATGCTCTTTCCCGATGGCTGGCGCGCTGCGGCGCCGTTGCTTCCTGCTGAAGATTACCCGACACTGCCTTCCAGGCTGATGCCGACCAGCTTCTGCGCCTCGACGGCGAACTCCATCGGCAGCACCTGCAGCACCTCGCGGCAGAACCCGTTGACGATCAGCCCCAGCGCCTCTTCCTCGCCGATGCCGCGCTGCCGGCAATAGAACAGCTGGTCGTCGCTGACCTTCGACGTCGTCGCCTCGTGCTCGACCTGGGCGGTGCGGTTGCGCGACTCGATATAGGGCACCGTGTGGGCGCCGCAGCGGTCGCCGATCAGCAGGCTGTCGCACTGGGTGTAGTTGCGGGCGTTGTCGGCGCCGGGCTGGATCCGCACCAGGCCGCGATAGGTGCTGTCGGACCGGCCGGCGGCGATACCCTTGGCGATGATCCGGCTGGTCGTGTTCTTGCCGATGTGGATCATCTTGGTGCCGGTGTCGGCCTGTTGCATGTTGTTGGTGACGGCGACCGAATAGAACTCGCCGACCGAGTTGTCACCCTGCAGGATGCAGCTCGGGTACTTCCAGGTGATCGCCGACCCGGTCTCGATTTGGGTCCACGACACCTTGGAATTGCGGCCGCGACAGGCGGCGCGCTTGGTGACGAAGTTGTAGATGCCGCCCTTGCCGTTCTCGTCGCCGGGATACCAGTTCTGCACCGTGGAGTACTTGATCTCGGCGTCGTCCAGCGCGACCAGCTCGACGACCGCGGCGTGGAGCTGGTTCTCGTCGCGCATCGGCGCCGTGCAGCCCTCCAGGTAGCTTACCTGAGCCCCTTCGTCGGCGATGATCAGCGTCCGCTCAAACTGCCCCGTCGACATGGCGTTGAT
>JAZFQW010000476.1:0-3176 GCA_036445335.1 Alphaproteobacteria bacterium
AAACGTCGGCATCGACCACGGCCAGCAGGGCGGCCGCCTCGTCGAGATAGCGCCCGCGCTCGACGTTCCAGAACGCCACCCGAGCCGAACCGTCGGGCGGCGCCGCAGGCTCCGGCGGTTCGGACAGTTCGGTCCGGTTGAGCGCGGCTATCTCGTCGACCAGACGGTCGTGTTCGGTACGCTCCCTCGGACCGGTTCCGATGGCATGTCGGCGTGCCGCGCCGACCATCGATAGCGCCGGGCAGGTGTCGAAGATCAGGCAGGCGGAGATGGCCATCTGAGCTCGGCCGTGTCGGTCGTCCGATCGCACCGGTCAGGCGTCGTTTGGCGCCCTCACCCGCACATTCTCAAGCAACCGTTCCGAAGCCGAGTCGAACAGCAAGGTATCGTCTTCCTGAAAGGCCACTCGTACCTCGTTGCCGACCGAGTGTCGCGACGTCTTGGTGGAATCGAGGACACGCAGATGGCCGAGTTCGCTGTCCACCATATAGAGGGTCTCCCGGCCCATGGGCTCGACATCCTCGATCGTGGCCTTCAGCCCCCGGTCGGCGAAGACGATGTGTTCCGGTCGGATGCCCACGGTCACCGGGCCCGACGCCGCGCCGGTGCGCGGCAACGTGGCGCCGTCGACCGCCACCGTGTCGCCGTCGGCGCGACCGGTCAGCAGATTCATCGGCGGCGCGCCGATGAAGCCGGCGACGAACAGGCTGGCCGGCCGGCTGTACAGGTCGTCGGGCGTACCGACCTGCTCGATCTCGCCCATGCGCATGCAGATGACCCGGTCGGCCATCGTGGTCGCCTCGATCTGGTCGTGGGTGACCAGGATGGTGGTGACGCCGAGTTGGCGCTGCAGCCGCTTGATCTCGGTGCGCATCGACAGGCGAAGGGTGGCGTCGAGGTTGGACAGCGGCTCGTCAAGCAGCAGCAGCTGCGGCTCCTTGACCAGCGCGCGGGCGAGCGCCACCCGCTGCTGTTGGCCGCCGGACATCTCCGCCGGGCGGCGGTCCAGCAGCTCGTGCACCTGAACCAGCCGCGCGGCATCCTCGACGCGCCGGCGGGCCTCGGCCTCCGGCACCTTCTGGAACCTGAGCGGGAACATGATGTTGTTCGCCACGCTCATATGCGGGTAGAGGGCGTAGGACTGGAAGACGATGCCGATATTGCGGTCGCGCGCCTCGACCTCGTTGACGACGTAGTCGTCGAACAGCAGCTCGCCGCCGCTGGGCATGTAGATGCCGGCGAGCATGAACAGGCTGGTCGACTTGCCGCAGCCCGACGGGCCGAGCAGCGCGACGAACTCGCCGTCGTCGATGACCACGTCCATGTTGGGAATGACCATGACGTCGCCGAACCGCTTCTGGATATTCCTGAACTCGATCCGCGCCATCGCCGCTACCCCTTGACCCCGCCGACCGACATCTGCATCAGGTATTTCTGCGCCGCGGCGTACATCACCAGGCTCGGCACCAGGTAGAACACGCCGACCGCCGAAACCACGCCGAAGTCGGTCCCCATGACATCGTCGCGGACGAAGAACATGTACAGGCTCATCGTCCAGTTCGTGTTCTTGATCAGGAACGTGAAGACGAAGATGTACTCCTCCCACCCGCGGATGAACGAGAACACCGATATGGCGATCAGGCCGTTGCTGACCTGCGGCAGCACGACCTTGACGAAGGCCTGGCGCCGCGACGCCCCGTCGGCCAGCGCGCTCATCTCGATGTCCCACGGCACCGCGTCGAAGAAGCCCTTCATGATGAAGATCGCGAACGGCAGCTCCAGGCCGACCAGCACCAGGATGACGCCGATCAGCTGGTCCAGCAGACCGACGAAGTTGAGGATCAGGAACAGCGGGACGATCAGCGTCAGCACCGGAAACGCGTGCAGCACCAGAAGCGACCGCAGCATTGCGACGCGTCCCGGGAACTGGAACCGCGACAGGTAATAACCCGCCAGGGACGCCACCGTCGCCACGATGACCGTCTGTCCGCCCGCCAGGAACAGCGAGTTGCCGAACGCGTGCCAGACATTGGGGAAGCTGATGCTGCCCGCGACCGTGCCGGTCCGCGAGCGGATGACGTCGACGAAATCCGGCTCGACCAAGAAGATGAAGTTGCCCAGGTGCAGGTCGGGGCCCACCAGCACGGCGAAGACCACGATGGTCGCGACGGCCACTGCGGCGAACCCGAGAACCATCTGCCGCATGTTTCGCGCCAGGGTGGACCAGACCCAAAGCGCCAGCAGGGCGGGCGCCAGCACGAGAATCGACCGCCATAGTATGTGCGTTTCGACGATGCCCGTCTTGGCCGAGAACGCGATGGTAACCAACCAGAAATACGGCAGGACGACCGGCAGCGAGACGGCGATCAGGAAGGCGTAGATAGCCGTGGTCCGGGCCCGCCGCCGCACCCTGGCCCGCGCGGCGAGGCGGTCCCAGTCGGTCTGGGTCTGCCGCTGCTGTCGTCGCTCGCCGACCGCTGTCGCCACCATGATCAGTGCACCTCGATCCGTGGCTGCTGCAGCAGCTTTCTCATGTCGAAGAACCGCCAGCCCAAGAGCGCCAGGACGATGCCGATGACGATCAGGAACAGCGCCAGCGCCGCGCCATAGCCGTACTGCCCGCTCTGGAAGGCGCGCCGGTAGATGTACAGGGCGTAGACCGTCGTATCGAAGAACGGCCCGCCCTCGGTCAGCAGCAGGATGTACTCGAAGCTGACCAGCAGCGACAGCGTCTGGTAGATCGTGATGAAGCTGATCGGCCACTTCAGCGCCGGCAGGGTGATGTGGCGGACGATCGACAGCGACCCCGCGCCGTCGACCCGCGCGGCGTAGAACAGATGCTCGGGGATGCCGCGGATCGCCGAGGTGAAGATGATCATTCCCATCGACGCGCCAATGAAGCCGTTGGCGAAGATGATCAGGGCGACCGGCGCGTTGGTCAGCAGGTCGACCGGGTCGACGACGCCGAAAACCTGTATCAGGACCTGGTTGAGCAGGCCGAATTCCGACGGGTTGATTACCCACACCCACAGCAGGATATAGAGCACCGACGGGCTCATCCGCGGCAGCAGCCAGACGCCGCGGAAGAAACCGCCCGACGCCTTGGGTATCGCCGTCGTCAGCAGCGCCAGGATCAGCCCGAAGGTGACGTTGAAGAAGGCCAAGGTGCCGAACAC
>JAZFQW010000477.1:0-2649 GCA_036445335.1 Alphaproteobacteria bacterium
TTTGAAGAAGGCCGCGATCTCCTCCAGCCCGCCCTCCAGATTAAACGGCTTCTGCACCCAGGCATCGCCGATGTCGGCGACGCGGCAGATGTCGAACGGCGCGATTCCGGTGGACTGCTGGACCTTGCGCAACAGGGTGGATTGGTTGCGGATCTCGCGCGGGCCGTGGCGCGCGCCGGGCCGGTTCGTCGTACCGGCGTCGAAGGGAACGCCGATCAGGCCGATGTCGAGGCCGGAAAGGTCCTCGGTGTAAGGGGTGCGCATGAACGTGGAAATGCCCGTATAGCGCGGCCGCACCATGGGATCGGCGAATTCGGGGGTGTCTGACATCGGTTGTCCTCCTGCCGGCGTCGGCGGTTGGGGTCGGGGTGAAAGTATACGCACCTTTTCGCCACGCCCGAAAGACCGGCCCGCCCAGCACCGACCGAAACGTAAACCAAACCCCAAGCCGCAACGGCCATCCAACCCATGGGTTCGGACGCTGGGCGCCGAGAAAATACATATTTTAACTGTATAAATAAAAGATATACATTTAATCTTGACATATTATGCATCTACTACATATTGATTACCGGAAAAAGGCTCCGATATCTCGATGCCCGATGGGCTGCACGGCAGCGCCCGGGCGACGAGAGCGAAGGTTCCTCGAAAACCGATCACCGCCGTCGGGGCCGGCAGACGGGCCGGTTAAGCGCCGGCCAATGCACAGCCCGCGAGGCGCATACGAGCGCGGGCGAGACGGACGGGGCGTGGATCGGGGCGGCGCCGACGCCGCCCTAAGGATAAGGCATCGGGTATGCAGCACCTGCCCATCTGGCTGACGGTGAAATCGCGGAGCGTGCTCGTGGTCGGCGGAACGCCGCAGGCCGCGCGCAAGGTGCGCCTTGTGCTCAAGGCCTCGGCCGACGTCACCGTCGTTGCGCCCGAGGCGGACGGGGAAATTGCCGCGTTCGCCGACCGCGGCGAGATCACTCTCATCCGGCGCCGATTTTTGCCTGGCGACGTGAGGGGCCGGGCCGTGGTCTACAGCGCCACCGGCGTCGACCACGTCGACCGGCGTGTCTCGGCCGCGGCCCGCGCCGCCGGCGTCCCGGTCAACGTGGTCGACCGGGCCGATCTGTCCACCTTCATCATGCCGGCCATCGTCGACCGCAGCCCCGTGGTCATCGGCATCTCCAGCGCCGGCACGGCGCCGGTTCTGGCGCGCCAGGTGCGGGCCCGGATCGAGAGTCTGTTGCCGCACGGTCTGGGGCGGCTCGCCCAATTCGCCGACAGCTTCCGGAGCGCGGTCAAGGCCGCCATCGGAGACGCCGCGGCGCGGCGCCGATTCTGGGAGCGTTTCTTCGACGGGCCGGTGGCGCGGGCGGTGCTGCAGGGCGACGTGCACTGGGCGCGCGAGCGGATGGTGGCGCTGATCAACAGACCCGAGGCGGCGCGCCGGCCCGCGGGCGCCGTCTCCATCGTCGGCGCCGGGCCGGGCGATGCGGACCTGCTCACCCTGCGCGCGCTCAACCTGCTGCAGGAGGCGGACGTGGTTGTCTACGACCGCCTGGTCGGGCCGGACATCCTGGACTGCGCGCGGCGGGACGCGGAGCGCATCTATGTGGGCAAAAGCAAGGACCGCCATACCCGCTCCCAGGCCGAGATCAACGCCCTGATTACGGCGCGGGCGAAGGCCGGCCAGCGGGTGGTGCGGCTCAAGGGCGGCGATCCGTACGTCTTCGGCCGCGGCGGCGAGGAGATGGTCCATCTGCGCCGCGCCGGCGTCCCCGTGGAGGTGGTGCCCGGCATCACGGCGGCCACCGGCTGCGCCGCCTCCGCCGGTATCCCGCTGACCCACCGCGATTACGTCTCCGCCGTCACCTTCGTCACCGGGCACGCCACGTCGGGCGAGCCCGATCTCGACTGGGCGGCGCTGGCCACTGGCCGGCACACCCTGGTCGTTTACATGGGCGTGTCCACCGCCGGCACGGTGGCGCGCCGCCTGATCGAACACGGCATGGACCCGTCCACGCCCGCCGCCGTCATCGAGAACGGCACGCGGGCCGACGAAGTCGTGGTCGTGGGCTCGGTGGCGGACCTGGAGCGCATGGTGGCCGGCAACCGGATCGTCGGCCCCGCCGTGATCGTCGTCGGCGAGGTGGTGCGGCTGGCGGGCGCCGACGCCCTGCCGGCGCTGGCGCGCGCGGCCGCCGTCTGAGGATGGAGATGGCAGTGGCGCTGCAGGTGGTGACCGCGAGCAGGATTTACGACGGGACGGTCGTTTATCTGACCAGGGACGGCGGCTGGACCGAGTGGTTCACCGACGGTCGCGTGAGCCGGAGCGACGAGGAACGGGACGAGATGATGGCCGTCGCCCGGGCGTCGGCGGAGATACCGGACGTCGTGGAACCTTACGTCATCGACGTCGTCGAGGACGCCGGCGTCATCCGGCCGGTGCGCTACCGCGAGGTGATCCGGGCCAGGGGGCCGACGATCCATCCCGCCTTCGGCAAACAGGCGGTTAAGGGATAGCTCAGACCATGTACCGGTACGACGAATTCGACCAAACCCTGGTCGACGAACGGGTCCGCCAGTTCCGCGGCCAGGTCGCGCGCCGGCTTGCCGGGGAGTTGACCGAGGACGAGTTCAAGCCGCTGCGTCTCATGA
>JAZFQW010000478.1:0-10861 GCA_036445335.1 Alphaproteobacteria bacterium
ATTCCAGCGCCACGTCGATCGCCAGGTCGCCCCACGGCAGCTTGGCCGGCTCGCGCTCCTGCAGCACCGTGATCTCGCGGCCGCCGACCACCATCGCGCCGTCGCGCGCGTCGACGGCGACGGCCAGGCGGCCGTGGACGCTGTCGTATTTGAGCAGATGGACGTTGGTCTTCAGGTCGGCCAGATCGTTGATCGCGACAACCTCAAGGTCGGTGCGGCCGGACTCGACGATGGCGCGCAGCACCAGGCGGCCGATGCGGCCGAACCCATTGATCGCAACACGGACAGCCATGGCGGTTTTCCCCAATCGCGGTGTTCAATGATGTCAGAGCCGGGCCTTCGCGGCGGCCGCGGCGGCCTCGGCGGTAATGCCGAAATGGTCGTACAGGTCGCCATAGGGGGCGGACGCGCCGTAGCCGGACATGCCGACGAAGATGCCGTCCGCGCCGATATAGCGGTCCCAGCCGTGGCGGCAGCCCGCCTCGATCGCCACCCTCACCGGGCTGTCGCCCAGGACCGCCGCGCGGGCGGGCGGCTGCTGGCGCTCGAACAGCGCCCAGCAGGGCATCGACACGACGCGGGCGCCGATCCCGTCGGCCTGCAACAGGTCGCGCGCCGCCATCGCGATGCTCAGCTCCGAGCCGGTGGCGAACAGCGTCACCCGGGCCGCGCCGGTGGCCTCGGCCAGCACGTAGGCGCCCCCGGCGGCCAGGTTGTCGGCGCCGGCATCGGTCCTGAGCGTCGGCAGGCCCTGCCGGGTCAGCGCGATCACCGACGGCGCGTCGACGCTGTTGAGAGCCGCTTCCCAGCATTCGGCGGTCTCGACCGCGTCGCCCGGGCGGAACACGAGCAAGTTGGGGATCGCGCGCAGGCTCGATACGTGCTCGACCGGCTGGTGGGTCGGGCCGTCCTCGCCCAGGCCGATGCTGTCGTGGGTCATCACCAAGACCACGCGCAGGCCCATCAGCGCCGCTAGGCGGATCGCCGGCCGGCAATAGTCGGTGAAGGTCAGGAAGGTCCCGCCATAGGGCACGATGCCGCCATGCAGCGCCATCCCGTTCATCGCCGCCGCCATGCCGTGTTCGCGCACGCCATAGCGGACGTAGCGGCCGCCATAGGCGCCGGGGGCGACATCGTCGCCGGTCTTGGTCCGCGTGTTGTTCGACGGCGTCAGGTCGGCCGATCCGCCGGTCAGCTCCGGGTAGGCCGCGACGAGGCGCTCCAGCACCTTGCCGGAGGCCTGCCGCGTGGCCAGCTTGGGCGCCTCGGCGGCGGTCGCGGTCTTGAACGCGGCGATCTGCCTGCCGACCTCGTCCGGCACCGCGCCGTCGAGCGCAGCCAGGAATTCGGTCCGGGTCCCGGGTTCGGCGGCGGCCAGCCGCCGCTCCCAGTCGGCGCGGATCGGTCCGCCTTGCGCGCCGAGCGCGCGCCACGCCTGCAGGATTGCCTCGGGGATCTCGAACGGCGGGTGCGGCCAGCCAAGAGCCAGACGGGCGCCGGCGATTTCGTCCTCGCCGAGCGGCGCGCCGTGGGCGCCGGAGGTGCCGGCCTTGGTCGGCGCGCCGAAGCCGATGATGGTACGGCAGCAGATCAGCGACGGCGTGTCGGTCGCCCGCGCCTCGGCGATCGCCTGCTCGACCGCCGCCGGATCGTGGCCGTCGACGCGGCGGACGTCCCATCCATAGGCCTGGAAGCGCAGCGCGCTGTCGTCGCTGAACGACAGGCTGGTCGGGCCGTCGATCGAGATGCCGTTGTCGTCGTACAGCACGATCAGCCGGCGCAGCTTCAGATGCCCGGCCAGCGAGCACGACTCGTGGCTGACCCCTTCCATCAGGTCGCCGTCGCTGGCGATGGCGTAGGTGTAATGGTCGACCAGTGCGTCGCCGAACCGGGCGTTGACGATGCGCTCGGCCAGCGCCATGCCGACGGCGTTGGAGATGCCCTGGCCCAGCGGGCCGGTGGTCGTCTCGATCCCGGCCTCGCGGTCGACCTCGGGATGGCCCGGGGTCAGCGAGTCGAGCTGGCGGAACCGGCGCAGCTCGTCCAGCGTCATGCGCCGGTAGCCGGTCAGGTACAGCAGGCTGTACAGCAGCATCGAGCCGTGGCCGGCCGACAGCACGAACCGGTCGCGGTCCGGCCAGGCCGGCGCCGAGGGGTCGAATTTCAGGAACTTGCCGACCAGCACCGTGGCCACGTCGGCCATGCCCATCGGCAGCCCCGGGTGGCCGGAATTCGCCTTTTGCACCGCGTCCATGGACAATGCGCGGATCGCGTTGGCCAGGTCGCCGTGGCTGACCTTTCCAGATGGCGCGGCGGCGGCAACCGTTGACGGCATCGCTGTCTGGGCCCCGATATTGGTGCGATATCCAATGGCAATGGGCGCACCCAGGCGGCCCCGAAGGACGGGCCACAGGCGAAACCGGGCGCACCATGCCGGCCGCACCGGTCGCCGTCAACCGCGATATGGCGATGGCGGCCGGCCGGCGGGGCATGCGTGTTGACGCCCGACCGGTACCGCCCCTAATCTCCACCGCGCGTCGCCGTGCCCGGTCCCCGGGCGCAAGGGTGGGGGAAGCGCATGTCCGGCATTTCCGTGGAACTGCAGCGCCTGGAGTCGGCGATCGTCCGGCTCGAGGCGGCAGTGACCGATTTCGACCGCCGCCAGGCGGAGGCGTTGGAGACCGCCTGGCAGCAGTCGGGCTCCGGCATGGACAAGGCGGCGCAACGGGTCGACCGGGCAATCCGCCGCTTGGAATCGGTGCTGGAGGAATAGCCGCGATGGCACGCGTCGACATATCCCTCGGCGGGCGGCAGTATCCGATCGCCTGCGACGACGGGCAGGAGAACCGGGTGCGCGAGATCGCCGCCTATATCGATGGCAAGATCTCCCTGATCGGCGCCGTCCCGGCGGTGACCGACACTCATCTGATGGTGATGGCCAGCCTGATGCTGGGCGACGAGCTGTTCGAAGCCCAGGCGCGCCTGGCCGGCGGCGCCGCCGCGCCGGCCGACAGCGCGCCCCTGGCCGAGGCCGTCGGCCGAATCGCCGGGCGCATCGAGGCCATTGCGACGCGGCTCGAACACGCCTAGTCCCGTCTCTCACAGTGACCAGGGGTCTGCGCGACGGCGCCGCGCAGGCCATGGCCAGTGTGAGAAATGCGGAGCCACTGCCACGGGTCGGAAATCGGCGCCGTCAAAATCGGGGGTCCATATTGTCGACCCTTGCCACTATATTGAAGACTGAAGCGGGGCTGCGCGGTGCGTCAGGTCTGTTTGTCCCTGGGGCCGATGTGATCCTCTAGGGAGCTGTCCCTACCGGGGCCGTGGTCTCGGCATATGGCGCCCACCTGCTTTGCAGGGCCCAAGAGGAGATGAAATGACCAACGGCCGTCGCGGCTTCGCTTCGCCCCGTTCGTCCGGCGACCGCGACCTCTGCGAGCAGAAGCGCGAACTCCGCCGGGCCGCCAAGGCGCGTCGGGCGGCGGCCCACGCCCGGTCCGGGGCGGCGGCCGGGGCGCTGGTGCGCGATCGGTTCGCCGCCGCCATCCGCCTGGCGCCCGGCGCGGCGGTAGCGGGCTATGCGCCGATCGGTGACGAGTTCGACGTGCTGCCGCTGCTGTGCCACCTGCACCACGCCGGCCATCCGTGTGCGCTGCCGGTGGTGATCGGCAGGGACGCGCCGCTGGGGTTTCGCGCCTGGACTCCCGACACGTCGTTGCAGCCGGGGCCGTTCGGCGTCGGCACGCCTGGCGCGGCGGCGCCCGACGTGCGGCCGGCGGTCGTGCTGGTGCCGATGCTGGCGTTCGACCGGGCCGGCCATCGCATCGGCTATGGCGCCGGGTACTATGACCGCACGCTTGCCGGGCTGCGCGGCGACGGCGCCGTCGTGGCGGTCGGCGTGGCCTTTGCCGATCAGGAGGTGACGGACCTGCCGGCCGGACCGCGGGACCAGGCGCTCGACTGGATCGTGACCGAGCGCGCCGCGTTTCGGCCGCAAGGACCGCATGGACCAGGATTGCGGCTAGGATAATGCGCAATGCGACTGCTTTTCCTGGGTGACGTCGTGGGCCGGACCGGCCGCCGCGCGGTCCTGGCGCAGCTGCCCGGCCTGCGCCGCCGGCTCGACGCCGACTTCGTGATCGTCAATGGCGAGAACGCGGCCGGCGGCTACGGCATCACCGGGATGATCGCCCGCGACCTCCAGGAGGCCGGCGCCGACTGCCTGACCACCGGCAACCATGTGTGGGACCAGCGCGAGATCCTGTCCTATATCGACGGCGACCACCGCCTGTTGCGTCCGGCCAACTATCCGGACGGGACGCCGGGCCGGGGCGTGACCCTGCTGGAGGCGCGGGGCGGCCGGCGGGTGATGGTGCTGAACGCCATGGCGCGCCTGTTCATGGACGCACTGGACGACCCCTTCGCGGTGGTCGACCGGCTGCTCGGCGAGATCGCCATGCCGCGCGACGCCGACGCCGTCGTGCTGGATTTCCACGGCGAGGCGACCAGCGAGAAGATGGCGATGGGGCACTATCTGGACGGCCGCGTGACCCTGGTCGTCGGCACCCACAGCCATGTCCCGACGGCCGACGTGCAGGTGCTGCCCGGCGGCACCGCCTACCAGACCGACGCCGGCATGTGCGGCGACTACGACAGCGTCATCGGCATGAAGAAGGACGCGGCGGTTGCGCGGTTCATCCGCAAAGTGCCGGGCGAGCGCCTGACGCCGGCCGAATCGGCGGCGACGATCTGCGGCCTGGTGGTCGACACCGACGACGCGACCGGCTTGGCCGTGCGCGCCCAGCCGCTGCGAATCGGCGGCCGGCTGGAGCCCGCCTGGCCGACCCTGGAAGGGGTCGCCGAACCGGCCTGACAACGGCGGAAACCGCGCCCGTCGGCGCCCCCGGCGCCGCAAAGTCGTCATATTGCATTGTTAGTCAGACGCCGCTGAGCTGGCCTCCCGCCGGCCGGGGAATCGCGCCCCCGTGCCTGGCAGGTCTCAACGCCGACAAGACGAACGGAAGGCGAGGTAGCGCGTCGCAATGGCCGGCCATTCACAGTTCAAGAACATCATGCACCGCAAGGGCGCGCAGGACGCCAAGCGGGCCAAGATATTCACCAAGCTGATCAAGGAAATCGTGGTCGCGGCGAAGTCTGGCATGCCCGACCCGGACATGAACCCGCGCCTGCGCGCCGCGATCGCCGCGGCGAAGGCGGCCAACATGCCAAAGGACAACATCGCCCGCGCGGTCAAGAAGGCGACCGGCGGTGGCGACGACACCGATTACGACGAGATCCGCTACGAGGGGTACGGCCCGGCCGGCGTGGCGATCATCGTCGAGGCGCTGACCGACAACCGAAACCGCACGGCGGCGGAGATCCGCGCGACGTTCAGCAAGTTCGGCGGCAGCCTGGGCGAGACCAACTCGGTGAGCTTCATGTTCGATCGGGTCGGCGAGATCACCTACCCCGCCGCGGCAGCCAGCGCCGACGCGATGTTCGAGGCGGCGCTTGAAGCCGGTGCCGACAACGTCGACTCCGATGCCGAGCTGCACACGATCACCGCGGCGGTCGACGACTTTTCAACGGTGCGCGACCGGCTCGAGGACGCCGTCGGCGAACCGCAATCGGCGGAACTGGTGTGGCGGCCGCAGAACACCGTACCCGTCGACGAGGATCCCGCCGCGACGCTGCTGCGCCTGCTGGACGCGTTGGACGATAACGACGACGTGCAACGCGTCTCGGCGAACTTCGAGATGTCCGACGACGTCATCGAACGGCTGACCGCGTAAAGACGGCACGCCGGACTGGGTGAGGATACCTGAATGAGAGTTTTCGCGTGAGAGTGCTGGGCCTCGATCCAGGGCTCCGCCATACCGGATGGGGCGTGATCGCCGTCGACGGCCACCGTCTGGTCCATGTCGGGGACGGGACGGTGGATTCCGACGACGCCGCCCCCCTGTCGCAACGGCTGGTCCAGCTGCACGACGGGTTGATCGATATCATCGACCGGTTCGCGCCGGACGAGGCGGCGGTCGAGGAGACCTTCGTCAACCGCAACGCGACCTCGACGCTCAAGCTTGGGCTGGCCCGCGGTGTCGTGCTGCTGGTGCCGGCGCGCGCCGGGTTGGCGGTCGCCGAATACGGCGCCAACCACGTCAAGAAATCGGTCGTCGGCGCCGGCCATGCCGACAAGGCCCAGATTCAGGCGATGGTACGCATGCTGCTGCCCGGGGTCGCCATCACTGGCGCCGATGCCGCCGATGCGCTGGCGGTCGCCATTTGCCATGCCCATCACCGCCAGACCCAGGCCGCGATCGCCGGCCGGACGTTGGCGGTCGGGGGCGCGGCGTGATCGCCAAGCTGACCGGCGTCGTCGACAGCGTGACTGTCGACGGCTGCGTCGTCGATGTCGGCGGCGTCGGATACCTGGTGTTCGCCTCGCGCCGCACCCTCGATCGGCTCGGCGCCGCCGGTCAGCCGGCGGCGCTGTACATCGAGACCCATATCCGCGAAGACCATATCCACCTGTTCGGCTTCCTCGACCAGGCCGAGCGCGACTGGTTCCGGCTGCTGACCGGGGTGCAGGGCGTCGGCGGCCGGGTCGCGCTCGCCATTCTCGGCGTGCTCGGACCCGACGCGTTGACGACTGCGATCGCCGCGCGCGACCGCGCGGAGATCACCAGGGCCGATGGCGTGGGGCCGAAGCTCGCCGGCCGAATCCTGTCGGAGCTGGCGGACAGGGTCGGGACGATCGCGCTCGCCCCGGCGCCGGCCGGCGCCGACGGGGTCGCCGACGGTGCGGCGGCGGCCGCCCGCGCCGCCGCCGCCGACGCGGTATCCGCCTTGGTCAATCTCGGGTACGGCCGGTCCGATGCGTTCGGCGCCGTCGCCGTGGTCTCCAGGCGGCTGGGCGGCGATCCGGCGGTCGAGACGCTGATCCCGGCGGCGCTGAAGGAGCTGTCGCCGTGACCGACGACCGCGTCATCGCCGGCGCCCCGCTGCCCGAGGATGCACCGGAGCCGTCGCTGCGCCCGCTGGCATTGGGCGAGTTCATCGGGCAGCGCCAGGTGCGCGAGAACCTGGCGGTGTTCATCGCGGCGGCGCGCCACCGCGGCGAGGCGCTCGACCACGTCCTGCTGCATGGCCCGCCCGGCCTGGGGAAGACGACGCTGGCCCAAATCGTCAGCCGCGAGCTCGGGGTCGGCTTCCGCGCGACCTCGGGTCCGGTGATCGCCCGAGCCGGCGACCTGGCCGCCATCGTGACCAATCTGCAGCCGCTGGACGTGCTGTTCATCGACGAGATCCACCGACTCAACCCGGCGGTGGAAGAGATCCTCTATCCGGCGATGGAGGACTTTCAGCTCGACCTCGTGATCGGCGAGGGGCCGGCGGCGCGGTCGGTGCGCATCGACCTGCCGCCATTCACTCTGGTCGGCGCGACCACCCGGTCGGGGCTGATCACGATGCCGCTGCGCGAGCGGTTCGGCATCCCGCTCAGGCTGGACTTCTATACACCGGAGGAGCTGGAGCTGATCGTCGGCCGCGGCGCCCGCCTGCTGCGGTGCCCGCTGACTCGCGACGGCGCGGCGGAGATCGCCAGGCGCGCGCGGGGCACGCCGCGGGTCGCCGGCCGGCTGTTGCGCCGGGTGCGCGACTATGCCGCCGTCGATGGCGGCGGCACTATCGATGCCGCGGCGGCCGACCGGTCGCTGCGCCGGCTCGACGTCGACGAGTTCGGGCTCGACGCCATGGACCGGCGCTACCTGCGCATCATCGCCGACAGTCACGGCGGCGGCCCGGTCGGCGTCGAAACGCTGGCGGCCGCCCTGTCCGAACAACGCGACGTGCTGGAGGACGTCATCGAGCCGTTCCTGATCCAGCAGGGGCTGCTGCAGCGGACGCCGCGAGGCCGGATGCTGGCCGATCGCGGCTACCGCCATCTCGGGCTGGGGCCGCCGCCGCGCGGCGACGCCCGGTTCGACCTGCTGGCCGACACCGGGCAGGGCGACGCGGGGTACGGCAATGGCTGACCTTTCGGGACGCATCGAAGGCGCCAGCCACGTCTATCCGGTGCGGGTCTATTACGAGGACACCGACGCCGGCGGCGTCGTCCATCACACCGCCTATCTGCGCTTCGCCGAGCGCGCGCGCACCGAACTGCTGCGCCTGACCGGAACCGATCAGAGCGTGCTGATGGCGCGACGCGGGGTGGCGTTCGCCGTGCGCCGCTGCGAGATCGACTATCGGGCGCCGGCCCGGCTCGACGACCTCCTGGAGGTCGTGACCCGCCTCACCGGCATCGGCGGCGCCAGCCTGCGCGCCGAACAAACCATCCGGCGCGCCGGCATGGTGCTGGTGCGCCTGCTGCTCCGACTCGCCTGCATCGACCGCGACGGACGCCCGGCACGACTTCCGGCGCCCGTGCGGGCGGCCCTCGAACAATTCACCTAGCCGACAAGCGAGACCTGGTCATGGAACCAACCGCCATCAACACAACGCAGCTTATGGTCGCCGGGGCGCAAGATCTGTCGCTCTGGGGGCTGTTCATCGAATCCGACATCGTGGTCAAGCTGGTCATGCTGATACTGCTGGCCGCGTCGATCTGGTGCTGGGCGATCATCCTGGACAAATGGGTCCGGGTGCGCCGGCTGAACAGCACCGCACACCGGTTCGAGGAAACGTTCTGGTCGGGCGGGTCGCTGGACGACCTCTACGACCGGGTCGGCGACGAAGCCAAGGAGCCGATGAGCGCGCTGTTCGGCGCCGGCATGAGGGAATGGCGCCATGCCGTCGACAACGGCCTGACCACCACGGGCCAGATGCGCACCGGGCTGCACAGCCGCATCGAGCGCGTGATGCAGGTCAGCCATGCCCGCGAGATGGCGCGGCTGGAGCGGCATATGACTTTCCTCGCCTCGGTGGGGTCGACCGGTCCGTTCATCGGGCTGTTCGGCACGGTTTGGGGGATCATGAACGCGTTCACCTCGATTGCCGCGTCGGCCAACACCAGCCTGGCGGTGGTGGCCCCAGGCATCGCCGAGGCGTTGTTCGCGACCGCGCTGGGCCTGTTCGCGGCGATCCCGGCCACGGCGTTCTACAACAAGTTCGCCAACGATCTGGGCAAGTACTCCGACCGGCTGGACAACTTCGCCGGCGAGTTCTCGTCGATCCTGTCGCGTCATCTCGAGGAGCGGGGATAAGCCATGGGCGCCGTCCTGCCCGGTCGCGGATTGCGCGGCCGAAGCCAGCGGGCGGCCTACCGGCCGCTCTCCGAAATCAACGTCACGCCGTTCGTCGACGTGATGCTGGTGCTGCTGATCGTGTTCATGGTGACGGCGCCGCTGCTGACCGTGGGCGTCCCGATCGACCTGCCGAAGACCCAGGCCCAGAACATCAGCGAGCCGAGCGAGCCGCTGATCATCTCGGTCGATGCCGACGGCCAGCTTTACATCCAGGAGAGCGAAATCGAATTGGCCAACCTGGTACCGCTGCTGCTGGCCATCACGCAGTCCAACCCCGAGGCGCGGATCTTCGTGCGGGGCGACCGGCGCATCGCTTACGGCCGCATCATGGAGGTGATGGGATCGGTCAACGCGGCCGGGTTCAGGCGGGTCGCGCTGGTGGCCGAGCTGCCGGCGGCCGGGGGTTCCTGATACCGCATCATGCGCGCAACCTTCCTCGCCTCGCTTTCGGTCCACGCCGCGGTCCTATTGATCGCGCTGGTCGGGCTGCCGCGTTGGCAGTCCGAGCTGGATATCGTCTCGAGCGCCGTCGCGGTCGACGTGATCAGCGAGGCCGAGCTGAGCGAGATGGCGAGCGCGCCGGCGGCCGAGGACCCGCAGCAGATCGACTATCCCGAGGTCGATATCCCGCCGCCCACGCCAAAGCCGGCGGCGGCGGCGCCGCCCGAGCCGGCGCAGGCGCCCGAGCCGCCGGAGGTCGCCGAGCTGCCGGACGCGCGCGAACCGGACCCGGCGCCGACCGCCGAACTGGCGCCCGAACCGGTGTTCGAACCGGACGATCTGGCGATCCCGAAGCCGGAGCCCGAACCCAAGCCGGTGGTCGAGGCCGAACCAAAGCCGGAGCCGCTGCCGCAGCCGGATCCGCCGTCGATACCCGTCGCCGAGATCGAATCAGTGCCGACGCCCGAGGCGGAGCCGGAGCCCGAGCCGGCGCCGATCGTGGCGCGTGAGGCGCCGCCGGAACCCGAGCCGACGCCCATCCAGGAGCCCGAGCCCGAACCGGTCGTTGCCGAGCAGCCCGAACCGGAGCCCGAGCCGGAGCCCGAGCCCGAGCCCGAGCGGATCGTCGCCGAGGCACCGGAGGTCGCCCCCGAACCGGTCGTCGAGCCCGTGCCGGAGACGCAGGTGGCCGTCCTGGTGCCGATCGCGCCGTTGCCGCGGCGTCGACCGACCCCGCCGCCGGCGGCGGAACCACCGCAGCCCGAGGCGCCCGACGACCAGTTCGGATCGATGCTCAGCCGGCTCGCCAGCGGCGAGGTGACTCCGGCGCAGCAGCAGTCGGCGGCGCGAAGCCGTCTGCCGGCGGAGGTGGCGCAGGCGGTCAGGGACACGATTCGACCCTGCTGGGGCGTCGATAGCGGCGCCCAGCGGGCACGCGAGATGGTGATCCAGGTCAACGTCAGGATGCGCCAGGACCGGACAGTGGCAGAGGCCGTTGTCGTCGACCAGCGGCGCTACGGAACCGATCCGATCTTCCGGTCGCACGCCGACCGCGCGATTCGGGCGGTGCTTAACGATCGGTGTCAGCCCTGGCCGCTGTCACCCGATCGCTATCAAGGTTGGCCAGATATCACGTTGAATTTCCACCCCAGCGACTTTCTCTGAGATGAAGATGA